>SLDG01000152.1 GCA_007125355.1 Balneolales bacterium
AACCCGTAACCCGTAACCCGTAACAAAAATATAAAATACGGTTTTTGATTACTTTTAAATTCGCCTTACTATATTAGCTGAGTTCGATTCTGTTTAATTCGAAAATCATTCGAAAACATGCAAGTATTTAAAGGTGATATTCTTATCTACAATGACAATCCGGGTGCGAATATAAGTGAAAGCAGTTACTCTTTTTATGAAGACGGCTTACTGTTAACAGAAAAAGATAAGATTCTATACGCCGGAAGTGCCAAAAATATCCCATTCCCTATTAATGACTTACCCATTACTTCTTTTACCGGCAAAATTATAACCGCCGGATTTGTGGATACGCACATTCATTATCCACAAATAAATATGATTGCATCGTTTGGGGAACAGCTGCTTGAGTGGCTAGAACGTTATGCCTTCCCGGCTGAAAAGAAATTTAAGGATAGTTCATATGCCAAAATAATGGCGGATGAGTTTTTAAAAGAACTGCACAGAAACGGCACAACCACAGCATTAGTTTTTTCGACAGTGCACAAATCTTCTGCAGATGCACTTTTTACCGAGGCTCAAAAACATAATATGGCGCTGCTGACCGGGAAAGTGCTAATGGACAGAAATGCTCCCGAATGGCTCACCGATACTCCCGAAACAAGTTACAACGACTCGAAAGCGCTTATCGAAAAATGGCACAAAGTTGACCGGCTACGCTATGCCGTTACACCAAGATTTGCTATTACATCAAGTCCTGAGCAGTTAGAACTCGCAGGCCGGCTTTTGAAAGAGCATACAGATGTGTATATGCAAACACACCTGTCAGAAAACAAGAAAGAAATTGAATCGGTTGCCCGTCTTTTCCCTGATTCTTTGGGATATCTTGATGTTTACGACCGGATGGGACTTGCCACCGACCACAGTGTTTTTGCCCATTGCGTCCACTTAACAGACGATGAGTATACAGTAATGAAAGCCAGAAATTCCGCTATAGCATTCTGTCCATGTTCAAATATGTTTTTGGGAAGCGGTTTATTTAACCTGAACAAAGCCAGAAAACATGATGTTAAAATGGGATTGGGAACGGATGTGGGCGGGGGGAACTCATTCTCAATTCTTCAAAACCTGAATGAAGCATACAAGGTAGCGCAGCTTAGGAGTCAAAAACTCCACCCCATTCAAGCTTTTTATTATGCTACTTTAGGCGGGGCACAGGCATTGAATCTCGAACATCAGATTGGAACACTGAAAAAGGATTACTACGCGGATTTCATAGTCTTAGATCCCGGAGCTACAGATTTAATGCGCTTAAGGCTTAAAAACGCATCCACCTTAACAGATAAGTTATTTATCTTAATGATGATGGGAGATGACCGCTGCGTAGAAGCTGCTTATATTGCGGGTAGAAAGGTGAAGTAGGCAGGCGGGCAGTTTAATCTCAACTGCAAGCAAATATCACTCATTGACTCTAATGAATGGCTTCTGTAAGTATATCCTCAATGACCTTAATAATTTTGGTTTATTTAGGGCATAAAAATAGATAACTGCAGAAAGTATTACTAAAGTAAAGGCTATCATTAATTCCCATTTTGTGGTTGTCATCGCTAAATAGCTAAATAAGATAATTACCAAAAAGTTAGTCACACCAATAATAAAACTTGTTCTCCTGTGAGATACTTCATAATAGTCAATTATAAGATGATGAATATGATTCCTGTCTGCTGAAAAGGGGTTTTTCTTGAGCATTATTCGAATGAAGAACACGCGAATCGTATCAAAAATAGGAATTATGAGTATAGCGGTTACTACATAAGGCAAGTTCTGTTCCTGAAAAGGTAATAATTGAATACTATTGGAATCTAAATTAAATAACCTAATTACTAAAAAGCTTATTAAAAATCCAAGGATCATTGATCCCGTATCACCCATGAATATTTTTTTATCGGTTGATAAATTATATCTAAGAAAAGCAAGTAATGAACCAACCATTACAGCGCAGATCAAGCTAAGGAAATAATCCTGTACTAAGAAAAACAACCATCCTAAAACACTCATTATTATTATACTAACGGTAGATGCCAATCCATCAATACCATCAATAAGATTAACAGCATTGATAATGGTTACAGTTATTACTACAGCTAAAATTGTACTGGTAAATAAAGATAATCCCTCAAAACCCATAAAACCGTAAAGATTAATAGCCCTAAAACTTTCGTGCCATACCAAGAATAAGGCAGAGACAACTTGGGCACTTAGTTTGGTAACAGGACTCAATATTACTAAGTCATCTTTAAGCCCAACTATAAATAATATGATTAACCCCGGGATAATGGACATTATTAAGTTACTATTATCATATCCTTCAATGAAGTAGAATGACATAAATAAAGCAATAAAGAAAGCTGCACCTCCCAAGTTAGGAGTAGGTATTGAGTGAGAGCTACGTTCAGTAGGGCTATCCATGATATTTTTATAATGGATAACCTTTATAATTTTGGGAATTAAGTAGTAGCTAAATACAAGCGAGCATATTGAGACGATGAGTAAGTATAACTTTATATCTATTGTCATTTTATAGTAAGTGACTTGCTTATTTTTTTTTGTATAACTTTATCTGAGGCTGATACAGCTATTTTTTGGTTTATGAGAGTATTCAGACAGACTTTGATAAGCCATATATCCTATTTCAATTATCTCATATCCATTTTTTTCAAAGAATTGTATATCGGGCTAGGTAATATTCCTAAAATGAGTGGAATTAAAGCATACCCATATTTATACCAAGGCAATTTTATATGCCTGAAGCCTTCAATTCTTATTTTATAATCATTCCATCTAAACTTGAATGATTTTCTCTTTAAAAAATCATGATCAATTCTATATCTGAACAAATACTCTGGAATATTTGCAAATTTGAGCCCCGCACCAGCTGCCCTTAGGTAGAGATCCAAATCTTGCGAAGTGCGGAACTTATCATTGTAGAAGCCAATTTTTGCCAAGCTCTCTTTTTTAAACATAATCGTAGGATGAGACATTGGACAAAACATCGGTAGTATTTTAATTATATTTTCATGTTTGACAGGTGTGGTGCGTTTTCTAAAAACCGCTCCACTCCCATCTATGTCATTAGAAAATGTGCCAGCAATGTCGATATCATTGTGAGAGTTAAAAAAATCTATTTGACGTTCAAACCTGTTTAGCTCAGAAATGTCATCAGCGTCCATTCTTGCAATGTATTCTCCCTTTGCAATTGAAATAGCTTTGTTTAAATTGGCCGTAAGTCCTAAATTTTCAGAATTGTGTATGAGTATGATTTTTGATGATTTCTTCTCATACTCGGTTAGAATCTCATAAGTACCATCATTTGAGCAATCATTGACAATTATAAATTCAAAGTTTTGATACGTCTGATTTAAGATACTATCAATAGCTTCTTTCAAGTATTTTTCAGCATTATACACTGACATTACCACTGATATCATTGAACTATTGTATTAATGAAGTTATTATTTGTATTGCTCGTTTTAATAGCCAACCCGATGTGAAATGAATGACTATTTCGAATTTTAACAGCTTACTGGAATTGCGAATTCTCATACTGTGAATTGGACAGTCCTCTATCTACTTAACAAATGTTCCTATAGATAGCAGTAGAAGCTTGGCGGCATTTGCATTTATGAGATGGCAACTTGCAAGCAAATACCCGATTTTTATGTCCCAGAAAGACTCTTGACTTCCTTAAAAGTTAGTTTTTAATCAATTTAGACTATTGATTGCTTTATATATATCTAAATTGTTGTTAGGTTCAGGCAGAGTAATATGAGCTCCTAAAGTTGCATCATAATTATTTTTAACCGGAACCAATGGTAGTAAACCACTACCCGGGAAATAAGTAAATTCCCCAAAGATTATTCTGTTAGGAGGATTATAGAAGTCGACACGAACATATGGAAATGGTGCACTCAATTCTCTTGCAAGGGCTTTCATTTTTTCGAACTGAGCCGGCTTAGGTAATACATGATTTGATTTAGTGAACTTCTCGTAAGTGAAATCAACTCTGCTCCAACTAATATCATAAAAATCTACGTAATGAACCCCATCTTTATCATTATTGATTTGCAAATATCTGGGTTCACCATTAAAACACATAAACTTATAATCAATAAGAGGTTGCTGGTCTATAAATTTTTCTACAATAATTCTTGGCTTTATTGCTTCATAGTTCCACTCTCTACCAAACGCATGTACTTTTAGTTTAAGCCATGAATTAATTAATTTAACCCACTTTCCCCAATTCAGGTCGTCCTTGTTTTTGCAAATCAGGTTATAACTACACCCATGTGTTGTTTTAACAACAAAAGATTTGGGTAATTTATCGAAATCGATGTCTTTTGCATCGTCATATACTCCGTAAAGCTCATTAAGCAAATGAGAGTACCCAAGTTCAGTCAAATAGTTATGGACTTCATATTTATCTGTACAAATTGGCATAGTGTCATCTCGATAAAATAATTTAAGCCATTGTAATTTTTCAGTATATGTCTTCGGATTTTTTAAGTCTATTTCTCTTCCAAATCTTTTTTTAAAGGTGCTTTTAACGTATTCATAATCACTAAGTCTTAATAAGATAATCTTTTCCAGTATAGCTCGCATTCTGGAGTACAACAATTTTCCATACACAGACTTTGAAGCTATTTGTTTAATATTTTCTTTGTAGTCAGACATTTTGAAATAATATTTATGTATTTTCTAACTTTCTAATCGTATAGATGATACCAGAAAATAGTTCTTTTGTAGCCAACCTTATTTGGGCTAGCATTATATAGTAAATTCTTAATACAGGATTTGAGCAATAAGTGCCTAATAGCATTCTGTTTTCTTTCATTAATTGCGGGTATAAGCCTTTAGAATTGGAAGCACCACCATCAGTCATTACCAATAAAGGTTTATTTATAAATTCGAACTGATAGTCGGCCTTATATATCCTTATCATCAACTCGGCGTCTGCAGCAATTTTATAGTTTGTATCGAAATATCCCAAATCGTCATAAATTAGTTTTGGGACAAATGTTGCCGGGTGTCTTAAACCGTTCATATAGCGTTTCGTCTTTTTTACGAATCGCTCTCTACTGGTTTTCAATAGCAGTTCTTTTTTTTCGCCTTTAAATATTAGCTCTCCGGTTAATACTGTTTTCCGATCCGTATTAACAAAAACATTGTGTACGTTTAAGAGTGTATCACTATAGTAGTAATCGTCTGCATTAAGCAAGCCAATCAGTTCACCCTTTGCCAATGTAATACCCTTATTCATGGCATCATAGATACCATTATCTGGTTCAGAAATGTGAGTAAATCCCCCGGCAAACTGATCTTTGTATTTATCAATAATTTCATTTGTAGTATCGGTTGACTTCCCATCAATAATAATATATTCAAAATCCTTGAATTCCTGATTTAAGAGTGATTCAATGGTGCGTTCTATAGTTTCCTCATTATTATAAACTACAGTAATTATAGAGAACACAGGATTCATCCTACTTAATTTTAATCCAATAAAATGTGATGATCAAAAAAATAAAATCAAAACTACCAATCAGAATATCAGCATCAAAAAGCGCTCTTACTGTTAATAATAGCAATAGCCACATTAAGAAATATTGCTTAATACTCATATACTTATAGACAGAGAATATGAATAATGCGATGAATATTATGCTACCTATACCTACTCTGGAGTGGAACTTAATGAAAGAGTTATGTGGATTACCACCAAATTGATGATACATAGGGAGTGTGTTTACATCTACCCCAGTAAAAAAACTCAGGAAAGTTATATTTTCAAAGTAAATTTGCCACAATTTCCATCGTGGGGTGTCTAATCCTGCTCCTAAATTAGTACTGGCTTCCAGTAAGTCGCTGTAGTTTTGATATTGAAAGTAAGCTACAACAGCTATTAAAGACACTGCTATAAATTTCGTAGCTAAGTTAATTTTAAATTTATATAG
>SLDG01000127.1 GCA_007125355.1 Balneolales bacterium
CCCATTTGTTCGCGCAGCAGTCCGGTTACAATTTCTTTGGATGCGTGAACCGGTACGCTATTAAGTTCACCACTGTTCAGCATAATAGTTTTAACACCGGAATCAATAGCTTTTTGGAAAGAAGGACGATGGAATTCATGTATTTCCTGCATCGAAAGTCGAACGGGAGTACGGTCCCAGCCGGTAGTTGGACAAGAATAGCCCAAAAAATGCTTGGCGGTTGCTACGCTTTTATAGGTGTTGTCATCATGCTTTTGCTGTACTCCCTTAATGAATGCTTCCCCCATTTCAGATGCAAGAAACGGGTCTTCCCCGAAAGTTTCATAAAAGCGAGGCCAAACCGGATTAATGCCTAAATCCAGAATAGGTGAAAAAAACCAGTGATGTCCTAGACCGCTTGCTTCATCTGAGGTTACTTTGCCTGTGTTATACGCATTGTTCGGATTAAATGTAGCCGCGACATTTATTCCCTGGGGGAAAACTGTGGAATCTTTCAGATACGTTGTACCATGAATGTGGTCAATTCCGTAAATAATCGGAATACCCAGTCTTGTTTCTTCAACTGAAATGCGGATAAGCTCTTTCATGAAGCGATGCCATGATTTAGCAGGCACAGCTTCTCCATTCAAAAAAGATCCAATATGATGCTCTTTTATTAGTTTAAGTGCCTTTCGGGGATCAAGCTCCACATCTTTTTGAACACCGGTAGTATTAATTAGTGTGATGTCGAGTTGTGTCATCTGCCCGATTTTTTCTGGCAAAAAAAGCCTGTGCAGGAGATCTTCTACGCGCTGTTCAACCGGTAGGTTTGCATCTTTGAATGGATAATGCCTACTTTTTCCGTTAGCCGAAATTTGTATTTCTGAAATGCGACTTTTTTTAAGCCTCATGTAACTTTTGAGAAATAATGCTGGAATACATTCGTCAGTTTGGTTGAGCTTTCTCTTACGCTTAGAGAAACCGGCACCAAACTGGTATAGCCAGTGTAGTTCGGGGTTTGTTTCTGTAGAAGCCGGTCGAAAATTAGTTCAAGCGACTTTTTCCCCAGTAAGTGATATGGTGTATGTACAGAGGTAATTGTTGGGGTGTACAATTCGCATGTAGGCAGGTCATCGAAACCGGCAACTGCGACATCATCAGGAATAAATACACCGTCTCGAATAGCTTTTTGCATAAATCCAATAGCCATACCATCGTTGCTGCAAAAAATTGCCTCAGGCTTTACAACTGCATTTTTATATGATTTATAGGCATCTTGGCCATGCTCAAGCGAATAATTTCCAGTGTAATCCCAAACAAGTGTCAGGTCATCAGAAGCTCTTATATAATCCAGAAAGCCATTTTTCCTTAGCATTGCTTCCGATTTACTCTTTGGGCCTTCTATAATGCCTAATTTTTTATAGCCTCTTTCTTCGAAATGACTGGCAATAAGGTGACCGCCACGGTAATTATCAAACGTTACGGTGTCCATCACAGGGTTTGCAATTGGAGCTATAGAAACGACAGGGTAGTGGTCGGGGATATGGGAGATTAGTTGCTTATAATCAGTTGCTTTGTAGTCAGGCAAGAAGATTATAGCTGCATCGAAGTGAGATTTTTTGATTTCACGTGCCACATCTTCGGGAGTTTCCGAAGAATGGCTGACGCTAATCAAGTTAATTCTGGCTTTAGTATCTTTGGCTGAAATATCGAACCCCTCGAAAAGAGATGCGAAAAACTCGCCGGTATAGTGTTTTGTAACCAAAGCGATATTTATCGTACTACGCAGATCAATTGGTGTATTCAGAACAGCAATCGGGTAATTAAGCCTTTGAGCACTCTCAAAAACCTTCCGCTCATTTTCTTTACTGATTTTACCGCTTCTTGTAATTGCTCTCGAAACAGTCGAAATAGACAAGCCCGAATCTTTGGCTATGTCTTTTAGGGTAACCTTTTCTTTCATTTTAAGTAGTTTATCCTGTTATAAAAGCAGGTAGTGGAAAATAGTTGCACATATTTGACTAAATTACGTCAAATTTGACTTTATTAATATATGAAATTTTTTTCCACAAAAAAGGTAGATTTTACCTTATTACGGATAGTGATTTGACTGAAATTATTTAATTCCGAATGATAAAAAATATAAATGTGTTGGTTCCGAGGTCTAATCTTGTAAGCGCTATTTCCGAATAGTAGCGGTAATAATCGTATTATTTAAATGTTATGGAAAGATGAGATTGAAGTTTTAACAAGTAATACTTTTAAGTAAAATTAATTTGCATAAGAACTTTTAGTGTCTCAGGCTTAATAGCGGTTCCATTAATTAGTCCCAAGTTTTTCTTCAAGAGGGGGGGGATCACATAGAATGATCATTGGGTAAGTGTTTAGAATACGGGTAGTGGTATTGAGCGTTGAATTTGAAGATATAAGGATATTTTATTATTAAATACGGATAAGATTTTAAGTAAAGCGAAAAAATATGAGTCTTAGCCAATGGTGAAAAATAATTTCACAACAAATCCACATAAGAGTCAATAAACTGAAATTTTTGCAAAGTATGATAAATATTAACTCTTAAGTGTATTCGTAAAATATTAATGATTAAAAACATCTATGTGCTTATTTAGAGAATTATGAACCTATTGAAGGCGGTGTAATAATTTTTGCACGTAGTGAAAATTATTTGCTAACAGATTTATTTTTGTGTACATTGAAAGCGATTCCAACACTTAATACTAAATAATTGAATTATGATTAACAAAATACTGAGACATAATGTGCATTTTGTAGCCATAGCATTCCTTTTCTTTGGATTGTTTGGTTTTTCAAACCAAAGTACAGCACAAACAGAAAACCCGCCAACATTAGATTTTGAAGAAGATGGAGCAGGAACTAACTGGACATGGATGACTTTCGAAAATGAAGATAATCCACCACTTCAGTTTATCGACAATCCTGATGAATCAGGAATTAATACATCTGAAACCGTTGCGAGGTTTACTGCTCGCGCTGACGGCGCGCCTTGGGCGGGTACAAGAGGTACCGGGCCAACCGAATTTCTCTTTAGTGATGCAACTCCTACAATAACTATAATGGTTTGGAAATCCAAGATTAGTGATGTTGGAATAAAATTAGAGACAGCCTCAGACTGGGCTCAGCCTGAAATCAGAGTCGCCAATACAGTAACAAATGAATGGGAAGAAATCACTATTGATTTTTCCGGCCGTGAGAATCCTCCGGGAGGCGAACCATTCAATGGTATATCAGTTTTTCCGGATTTCGGTGACAGAGACGAAGATGTTATTGTTTACTTCGATAATATCTCGTTTTCAGGATTTGCAGTTGTGGGTTCAGGCCCTATTCCACCGTCAGTTCCTGGTGGCTTTGTTGTTGCTAATGAGATAACTGGTGAGCCACCACTTGATCCGGGTAAAGTATTTCTTGCAGCAGGACCTAATGATGTGCAGCAACCAAACATCAGATATAGATTGTTCTATACAATAACGGCAGATGCGCCACAAGACCCGCGTGATGCTACTGAATATTCATTTGGCAGTACTGAAGGTGATGGTGGTGCTAACGATGCATTCGGATTCACTATGTCTGGACTTGAGCCGGGAACAGAGTATACATTTTACTTGTATCAATATAATATTGAAACTCAAATGTTTTCGCCTTCACCAGCAGTAGGAACTGTTGTTAGTAGTGGTGAAGCAACCAGTATTGGTAACTATGGTGAGCAACCTGTTAGATATGCTTTAGGCCAGAACTATCCTAATCCATTCAACCCATCAACTCAAATTCAATTTGCGCTTCCTGAAAGTGGCCAAGTTAATTTAGAAGTGTTTAACATGATGGGTCAGCGTGTCGCCACTTTGGTTAACGGTAGTATGAATGCCGGTAATCATACCGTTACTTTTGATGCTGCTGACTTAGCAAGTGGAATGTACATGTATCGATTGCAAGCTGGCAATACAGTCTTAACGAAAAAAATGACGCTCGTTAAATAACTCCGTTAATACACAGCGTAATATCCCCCTGCGCCAATTGGAGCAGGGGGATTTTTTTTGCTAATGGTTTTCTATTTATCAGTATTGGACTATTGAAGTATTAGGCTCATTCGGAAGCTTTGTTCGCTGTGGCTGCTCGATCTGTAATATCGCGCCTTGAACTACATAGTATGAGTAATGATGCATTCTAAGAGAAATAGATATCTAATAATGGAAATAAATTGCATAATAATGGGAATATATTTCTAAAAAGCGCATTTCTAAACGTATAATTAGTTCTGTAAAAAGTTAAAATGCGCTCCTTTTTTAGTATTTGTTCATTATAAATATTCTCTGAATCACGAAAAAACCTCATTTTTATTCATAAAAGGCCATTTTTTTAAGATTTAATACGCGAAGAAAAAAAACTATTTTTAAGGGCAAATTATTTGCATATTATGTTTCTGTTAGATAATTTAAAAGCGTTTCCAGAAACCTATTAACCAATACTGTTATGAAAAAGCACATACAAAAAAATATTTATAAAATAGCTTTGCTATTTACTATCTGTGTAGCGTTCCTGACATTCAATGTTAATGCAAATGCACAGAATGATTCGAACTTAATTATCAATGGTGATTTCTCTTCCGGACTTGATTCCTGGACGACTTTCATTGCCGATTTTGATGGAGTATCAGCTGATATTTCTGTAATCGATGGTGAAGCAGTTGTTGCAAATATTGAAGGTGCCGGTGCTCAGGTTTGGCATATCCAATTAAATCAAATATTAACTGCTGACCAAGTTGACGCATTGGAAATGGGGCAGGCATATAAAATTCAATTTGATGCTCGTTCTAATGTAGAAGGACGTCAGCTTCGTTCATTTTTCGGTGAACAAGATGGCGGTTTTGCCAGCATAAACACTTTTGATTTTGCTCTTACCACAGAAATGCAAACATATGAGACTATCTTTGTGGTAAACAGTACCTTCCCATTAATGAAGCTTGGTTTCGAAATGGGTCTGAGCAATGATGATGTCTTTATCGACAATGTTTCTATGATGGCAACAGAGGAAGAACCAGCGCCACCCGGCGAACTCAACCTGCCGGTTACCTTTAATGATCCTGATGTTGATTATGGACTGTTTGATTTTGAAGGTGCAAGTTCAGAAATCGTAGTTGACCCGACCGATGAAAATAACATGGTAGTTCGCACAATTAAGCCTGAAGGCGTACCTTTCTTTGCAGGAACAACTGTCGGTGCACCAAATGGCTTTGCTACGCCTATCCCGTTTACTGCTGATGAAACAAACATGAGCGTTAGAGTATGGTCTCCAGTCGCTGGTGTACCAATCCGGCTAAAAGTAGAAGATTCAGAAGATCCCACCATTTCAGTTGAAACTGAAACCATTATTGAAGTAGCAGAAGAGTGGGTAAATTTGGTTTTCGATTTCAGCAATCAGGCACCGGGTACAGAACCTATCAATCTTAACAATAACTATAATAAAGCTACAATCTTTTTTGATTTTACTCCACCAGATCCAAATCCACTTGAGCGTACTTTCTTTTGGGATGATATGGCTTTTGGTGGTGAGGGGGTGGTCAACCCACCAAGCATGCCTGTGGGTTTTGTAGCTTCAAATATGATTGGTGAAGATCCAGTTGACTCGGGTGAAATGTTCCTTGCAGCCGGACCGAATAATGTAGGAACACCAGGTGTCGAATACCGTCTGTTTTATGCCTTAACGGCAAATGAAGTTGAAGACCCATTTTCAGCTACCGAGTATGAGTTTGGCACAACACCAGGCGATGGTGGCGGTGTAGATGCATTTGGCTTCAGGCTCGCTGGTTTAGACCCTGGTACCAGTTATACTTTCTGGTTATATCAATATAACGAGAACACCGACCTATTCTCAGAGCCTGCAGTTGTTGAGGCCATTTCAGGGGGTGAAGGTACCAGTATTAATGATCCTCGTGAAATTGTACGCGAGTTCGACCTGAGTCAAAACTA
>SLDG01000238.1 GCA_007125355.1 Balneolales bacterium
CAGTACTCCCTTGGGGGCTAAAATAAAGCTGTACATACGTACTATCTTCACCAATCCAGAAAGAAGAAGCATTAACCACACTTTTGTCGGCACTGAATTTAGCAGTAGAAGGATTAAAAGGCCCGGAATCTTCACCCCACATTTGGTTGAATTCACGTAAATATGCTCTTGCTAAGGCCACATCCTGAATATTTACCATGTTTTGGAATTGGTTGAATGTACCGTCATCGGTAGCATTCCAGGAACTGGTAATAACCCAGCTTTTTGTTGGATCAGAATGATTGGCGTCGATTACAGCAAATTTGTTGTGCATTTGCTCATCACCCAAACTTTGAACTGCGGGAACGCCCGCATTACTTAATGCGGTAATTACAGCATTAGGGTTTCCGGTATGTCCGGACCCGATAACACGAACAGCGACCCCGCGGTTATGGGCTGCAATAATAGCATCACGAACAGCGGCACCGGGCTGTCCACTGATTGAATAGAACGCAAATTCTGCAGTCTGTTCAGCTGCATTAATAAAGCTTATGAGTTTATCTCTGAAATTTACATTATCCTGTGCCACTTGATATGTTGCGAGTTCAGTCGCGGCATCCTGATTAAAATACACATTGATTTCTCCGGTTGTTCCTGCCGGTGAGCTTGAAGAAGCTAAAAATACCGATGTGGAACTGGTATCGGTATCCACAGCAGATCGGATTTGGAAATAGAACGTACGTGCTGTCGGCAGGTTCGATACGGTTAAACGGTGATTTGTTTTAGGATCAAGATCAATAACTTCGCCAAATTCAAGCGAAGGCGTGGTTCCGTATCGAATTTCGGAGTGTCCGGCTTGTTCCGTTGCCCACTCAAAAGTGATGGAATTAGCCGTAGCATGTACTTCGTATGGTGCTGCGGTAGTTATAACAGGGCCACTTAAAATTTTGATATCGTTTGTAAAACGTGGCAGAAGTTGACGTGTATTCATAAAGCGGCCTGCAACACCCGTAACTTCAGCAGCGGTATTTGGTATACTACTGCCTGCAATGTTCGTAAAATTATCTACACGTAACTGGCCCTCGTCTGTGCCATCATTAATATCGTAGTTTGTTCCACCACTGAAAAGGCCCGAAGCTTCAAACAAAACATCATTTATTCTAACGAGTTGTGATTCGAAATTACCTGAATTGAGTTGAGAAAGTGTTATATCAACTGGTTCCTGAATCTGGAAATTATCTTCAATAACTTCATATCCACTGTCATTCACTATTTGCAGTAAACTATTAAAATCACCAATTTCACCCGTTACCACAATGTAATCTCCAATTTCGGCTTCAACCAGCCAGTTTTCTCGCATTAAATCAAAATTAAACCAACCAATACCACCGGTTTCATCCTGAAAATAAACCGGCCCCCTGAACTGACTCGCAACAGTAACCCAACCTCCAACAGTTACCAACGTTCCTTGCGGTAACTCTCTGGCTTCGGCAATGGGGATAGGCTGAGATGTATCTAAAACTTGACCCGCTAAATTAAGGGTATAATTGGCATTTTCGGGATCGTTTGTTTCTAACTCGATAGAGCCAGAGAATTGACCGGGAATATCAGAACTGAACGTAAGCGTAACGTTCTGGAATGCCATGGGCGCAAGTGTAAAATCAAGGTCCTGGCTGACAGAAAACTCCTGACCGATAATTTCGTACGAATGAATTACCAACTCTTCCTGACCTGTATTTCTGATTTGCAATGTAGCTGTACTTTCACCTACAGTAGTACCAAAATCGAATAGAGCGTTATTAGTAAATGGCACATCGTTTACTCTCACTACAAGTGTGGGTTCTTCATTGGTCTCAATAAAATCTATGATGTTTACATCATCTACATTAATTCTGTTACCGGTCGTTTTTTCAAAACGCAAACGAATGTTTCCGGGTATGTCTTCTACAATCTCATATTTTGTAAGATCAGAAGATAATGTAATTGGGGTACCAATAGTTTCCCACGAAGTACCATTATTGGTAGAATAACTAACCTGCACGGCTCCGCCGGAATCGTTGCTGAAATTGGCGGCATAGAAAGAAAGCTCACTCATTCCAGAAGGATGATTAAATCTCATTTCGATGAAACCATCTCGGATACGTGCTGACCGGCTACCATTTTTTTTATCTCCTGCAAGTGTACCGATTAGAGCATCGTCAAACATCCAGATTCCGGTGTCGAGTGTAATTTCTGCGGCAGCATAACTGGTTTTAGTGCCATCTTCGAAGTCTTCGAATAACTGAGCATGCGCATTAAATGGAGCAACTAAAAAAACAATTGCTAAGAAGGGATACAGTAGAAAGCGTTTCATATATATGTGATTTTGAGGAAGGCCTGATAACAGTCCGATTTTCTTGATATCCATAGGATACGGAAAATTTCGCAAACATGGCAGTGGTGGGAACGCGGGGTAATTATGTTAATAATAAGGTAATGGGGGAAGTGCATTCCTTTTCTGAGGTGCCGGATTATTCTTTAATAACCATAAAATAATCGCGCAAGTAAGTGCGGAACTCAGCCCCCAAAAAGCGTTCTATATATAATGGCTATCGCGCGGATTTAGGCAGATGTACCTTAAAGTTTGTTCCAATGCCAACTTTACTGTCCACAGCGATATGGCCACCCATAGATTCGACTTGATTTTTGGTTATGTACAATCCGACCCCTCTCGAATCGTCGTGTTTATGAAAGGTGTTATGCATACCAAAGAGTTTATCACCGTATTTATCTAAATCAATACCTAATCCATTATCCTCAAAAATAAGTACAGTAAACTTATTGTCTTTGGTATCAGCATATATTCTTACATAGCTGTCTTTATCAGGGTCGCTGTATTTAATTCCGTTTGTCAAAAAATTCATTATTATACTATCGAAATATGCAGGTATTAAGCTCAGGTGTAGCTTTTCATCAATATCGTTTATAATCTTAACATTATTCTTATTAGATAATGTAATGATAGAATTACGATTACGATCGACGGCTTCTCTAATATTTACTTCACTATAATCATCATTTCCTGCAAAACTTTGATTCACAATATCAGTAAGGTGTTCAATAGTTTCCTGTAAGCTTACTGCGCTTTTCTTAAATAACTGAACATACTCATTCTCATAAATATCTGGATGCTCCATTTCAATAAGGTTCAATAAACCATATAACCCGCCAGAATGTGACCTAAGGTTATGAGTAACGATGTGAGCAAAGTTTTTGAGCCTGTCATTTTGTTTTTGTGATATATCTAAAAGCAGGTTTAGCTCTTGTTTAGCTTTCTCCAAAGGAGTAATATCTACTGCTACACCCAGATATCCCACAATTTCTTTTTCTCTGTAAATAGCTGTTACTGATAGGAGTATTGGATAAGTACTGCCGTCTTTTCTGATATATTTCCAATTTGTAGTGGTTGCAGTTCCCTGTTTAGCTTGTTCGGTAAAAACATCTAACCCACGTATATTGCGACCTAATTCTTTAGACAGGGTTTCACCTCTATGAGCTATTTCTTCGTCGAGATGTATTAACTCTAATGTTTCTTTTCCTACCACCTCATCAGCATTATAACCAAGCATGCGTTCTGCTCCTTGGTTGAAATGTGTAATCACTCCCTGTTGGTCAATTGCTATAATGCTTACCTGCGTACTTGCGTCAAGAATACCTTGAAGGCTGTTTAGTGCATCATATAATTTTTGCTCTGTTTCCTTCTTAATTGATATATCTTCAATGAATGACCAAATTAGTTTACGCCCGTTTAAATCTTTAACGAGTATACCATTCATTAAAACCGGATACATGCTGCCATCTTTGCGGAACACTTCTTTTTCAAAGGGGCCATATCTACCTGCTATTTCTAATTTATTAAGAGATTCTTCTTCTTTTTTAAAGTATTCTACAGGTGTTATATCGAAGTAACTAAGGTTTAGAAACTCTTCCTTCGTATAACCGCTTGGTTCGAGAAGTTTTTTGTTTACATCTATGAATATACCCGTCTCATAATCATTTAAAGCAATTCCAATAGGAGATAATTCATAGAGAGCATCAAGTAAATTTTCATTATACTGTAGTTTACTTTCTGCTTTTTTTCTATCGGTGATATCATAAATAAAACCGTGCCACAATATACTGCCGTCTGCTTCTTTTTGCGGTGTCGCATTCCCTTCAACCCAGATGGTGTAACCCGACGGATGGTTGACGCGATAAGTCACATTCCAAATAGTCAATTGCTCGGCAGATTCTTTTATAGATAAGCTTACTTGTTCAAGGTCATCAGGATGAAGAACTTTAAAAACAGGGGTTGCATCGGTTTTTACTTGCTCGGGGCTTACACCATAAATATCCTTGATCCCTTTGCTTGCATATGGAAAGCAGGAGGAACCATCGGGATAAAGTTTATATTGATAAATAATACCAGGTACCTCATCTCCTATTCGTTCTAACCGGTTTAGTAACTCTTCACGAACTTCATCTGCCTTTTTTCTGTCTGTAATATTTCTACCGATTCCTACCAATCCACTGATTTCTCCATTTCGATTACGTAAAGGAATCTTTGAAGTAAGCAACCAAATTTTATCCCCATTAGAATCATGAATAACTTCTTCATGATTCAATATATCCTGCCCCTTTACTAATACTTCTTCATCTATTTTAGATGTTTCACGCGCTTTTTCTTCAGGATAAAGATCAAAATCAGTTTTGCCGATGATCTCATATTCGTGTTCTACACCGGAATATTCACAATCAACCCTGTTTGCTATGACCTTGCGTCCATCTACGTCTTTTACATAGATGGAATCAGGACTGCTGTCAATGATGGTTCTCAAGAGAGAACGTTCTTCAATTAGTTTTTGCTCAATTTCTTTTCTTTCCGTTAAATCGACATTGGTTCCCGTCCATCGAATAGGTTGACCGGAAGAGTTTTTCTCAATCTCGCCTCGGGTTAAGATCCACCGCCAGGTGCCATCTTTCGCCCGTAATCGGTGTTCAACTTCATAGATTTGGGATTTTCCTTCAAGATGGTCATTAATTTTTTGTTCTATGGAGCTCACCTCATCAGGGTGCCACAGATTACGCCAGCCAGAAAATTCATTTGGGATTTCATGATATTCATAGCCAAGCATTTTCTTCCACTGTTCAGAGAAATAGACCGTGTTGTTCACCATGTTCCAATCCCAAAGACCAGCACCGGCTCCTGAGAGTGCACGATTATATCGATCTTCACTGACTTTGAGTTTTTCCTCAGCCAGTTTTCGATCTGTAATATCCTGTATTACGCCGAGTACAAATTCAATTACTCCCCCCTCATTTTGAACAGGAAGAACCGTTTCAGAAAAAATTCTTCCATCAAGGCTAATTTCAAATGTTTCCTGAACTCCATTGAACGCCTTTTCAACTTTTTCCTCTAATAGCTCTGAAAATTTATTCGGGAACACATCTCTGATCTTTTTTCCTACTATATCCTCTTTTGACAAGCCAGTTCCACTTAGGCCACGCCCTTCCAAAAGATGATACTTGAACTCTTTGTCATATAAAGCAATTATTCCATCGGGGTAATTGTTCATTACCATCTGAAGCTGTTGCTGAAGCCTTCGATTCTCTTCTTCCGATTTTTTCTGTTGGGTTATATCAGAAAAACTGGTTACAGAATTTCTTGTGCCATCAGCTTCTAAAAACGGCGCACTTACTACTTTCACATCCACCATTTTTCCACTTTTGTGACGGAAAGTCTCAATGCCACTGTAAGTCTCTCCCTTTTCAATGGTTTTAAAAATAGGATACTGTGAGAGTGGTAACTCCTGGTTAGAATCATGAGAATGAAACAAATCGTGCCCAACCTGACCTATTAACTCCTCAGCCTTATATCCAAGTGTTTTACAGGCTGCCTGATTAATCTGTGTGATCACTCCATGTTCGTTTAGGGTGTAAAAACCCTCACCCATAATGTCATAGACAAACTGAATTCTTTTCTGCTTCGTCTGACTTTCTTCAATAACCTGAATTTTATTTAGTGCCAACTCAACTAAACGAGCTATCGACTGCAAATAATCATGATCTTCTTTTTCAAGACTTGTCGTCTTTGCTACCCAATTGAAAACCATGAGTTGGAACCCTTTATGAGTAAATTGAAAAGGCACCCAGCATAGTGTTTTAATTGACATATCCCGGTGAAGTACCTTGTCTGAACCATCTTTACAGAGGGTTGGGTGCGGAATACTGTGGTTACTTACTAACCCCTGTTTTGTACGTCTAATCTCACTCATACCGCTTTTGAATACCGATAGTGGATAAGTACCAAGTGAAGGGGTTAGATTTGGAACCTCAGGATTAAGCCACTCAGATAAGCCGTGAATGATTTCTTTTTCAAAGTCAACATCATATACTAATGCCCTGTCAGCAAATAAAGCTTGCCCGATCTGCTTGCAGACAGCCTCTAAAATTGCACTACTATCATCATGAATCGCTATGGCCTGGGCAATCTGATCAAATGCTTTTCTTTGACGTTCGCTCGTATGTTGTAATTGCTCAGCATAAAGTTCCGCCTTTTTCTTTGCGCTAATATCCAGAATAAAACCATCCAGATACTGCACCGTGCCATCCTCATCTTTTATTGCATTCCCCTTTTCATAGACCCACTTAAGGGAACCATCTTTATGTTTCACACGATACTCAATCTCCCATGGAGTATTTGCAGTTATTGCCGCTTCCACTTCTCTTTTTACCATGCCCTGATCATCAGGATGTATCAACTTACCGTAGGAAGTTTCAGCATTTCCAATCAGTTCTTCTGAAGAATAGCCTGTTATGGTATCGACCTGAGTTGCCATAAACAGCATAGTCCAGTATTTATCTGCTTTACACCGGAAGGTGATCCCGGGAATATTATTTACCAGCGATTCAAACTGATTTTTACTTTCCAAGACTTTTTGCTCTGTATTGATCCTGTCGATCAACATTCCGGTGATATCGGCAAACGTTTCAGTGGCTTGCTGATTTTGCAACCCGGAGCCTTTCTCGAAGATGAGGGTAAAATCGCCAAGGGGAACATGGTCTTGGGTTGTTTTTACGATAACCGTCGTTCCGATATTACCTGCTTTTTCTATCGCCTCAACCGTTCCCCGTGGAAGTGTGTTCCCGGTCAATGCTCTCAGATTTTGAAATAAAGTCGTTTTTTGGCCTTTGATCTTCTCCTCTCTGACAGGATCACGGCTCCACTTCTTTCCGGAAATGTTAAAGCCCAACAGAGAAAAAACTTTTTCCACAAGAGAGCCTTTGCCGGCAAGTCCCTTAGTGGTAAAATCCCTGTTCTCGTCAAAAATATTTAATACGACGTACTTCGCTCCCGAAATGAGCTGCATCTGCTTGGCAATGTCATCATAATCCACTTTGCCGGTTTGGTAGTGGTGGAACTTTGTTGAGGCTTCCCTTATCAAATAATCGCAAGTAATATCTGCCTGCACACCAAAATGACCGGTTACCAGGCCTTCTGCATTGTATAAGCAGACATAATCACCTTCAATAACGATAGGGGTTCCATCCAGCTTCTTTTCGTGGGTTTCTCCGTGCCATTTTCCTTGATCAAATAACTCTTTCAATACTTTTCTGGCCAGCTCATTGTCGTGCTTAAACAGCTCACGAACAGTAATCCCCAGAAAGTCCTCTTCTTTTGCTCCGTACTGATTCAGCATGGCTTGATTTACCCGTGTCATTTTTTGGTTATCAAGCACATACTCAATCATCTTTTCTTTGTCTGTATGTTCATTCCATTCAATGGGTTCATCCAGCATAGTGATAAAAAACCCATGAAGGGACTGATTGAAAAACATGTCTATCTGTAGTTTATCAGATAAAATTTGTTTTTCAGCTACTACCCTGCGCGTTACATCCCTTGCTGCCGCATATATCAGATTCCCCTTAGGATGCGACCGCCACTCTATGAAGCGATAACTACCGTCGCTGCACCTGTAACGATTGGTGAAATTAAGCACATCATCGCCCTTGCCAAGATTTGCCATAGCACCCAGGGTGGCACCCAGATCGTCGGGGTGAACGAAATCCAAAAATTTTCTTTTATGTAATTCATCTGTAGAATAACCAAGTATGTTACTCCAGGCCTTATTGGTCTTTATGAAATTCCCATCGAGGTCGGCTATGCATAGTAAATCAAGATTAACTGAAAAAAATGCTTCTAATTCTTCTGCTTGCTTTTTGCTTTCGCTAATATCAATAAAGGTGGTGGTAAAATAGTATTTCTCTGTTGAATGGACATGAACCCTGTACCACTTGCCTAATGGTTTACTATATTCTTCATACTCGTCCTCGCCTCCATTCAGAGCAATTTTGCCGAAATTATCTATCCAGTTGAATTCGGATTTATCTAATCCGGGTATGGCAGTTGTAGCTCTTTTTCCAACAATTTCATCGGCATTTAAACCAGTAAGTTTTTCAAAAGTTGAATTGACTTCGATAAATTCGTAATCAACAGGCTTTCCATCATTATCCAGAATTATGCGGTGGTAGGCATACCCCGCAATCGGATTGTTGAACAACGGGTTTTTTTTATTAGTTTCTTTCATTCCAGATCCTAATTTTATAACTATAAAATATTATTAACTAGTTTATAGAATTACATGTTCTAACAGTTCCGGGTAGACATATCTGAGTTGTGGTCCATATTTTTAAGGGAAAGTATCAAAATAAGCACAAAGTAATTTGTTTTGTCCGCATTCTAAATTGTGTGTAGAGCAAAATTATTGAACAGAAAGCATAACAAATGCATAATCTGCATTAACAGCTAATTTTTGTTTTTTAAAAATGAAGAATAACGCACCAATTTTATAGACCTCTCCAAGTCAGCAGGCAAATTAAGAGTTTCTAATAATATAATATTATTATTTAATTATTGAAAATATTAGATCAAAGTTAATTAATACAGTATCACCTGAAAATAATCCCCGCAAATCCCCGAAATCTGCGTGCAAAAAAACTCGCACAAATTGTCTAAACTCGCACCTCAATCCCAACTTTTATTCCCAAAACAACATAAATTACGGTATTTTATCAGAAACAGATTAAAATCAACAAAAAAGCGCTTTTTATGTTTAAGACAACCTCAATAAAATCACCCACAGGCACAAAATTACATTGCAAAGGCTGGCATCAGGAAGCAGCTATGAGAATGCTCATGAACAATCTTGATCCTGATGTAGCCGAGAGGCCGGAAGATTTAATCGTGTACGGCGGTGGAGGCAAAGCCGCCCGTAACTGGGAATCCTATCACAAAATTATTGAAACCCTTAAGCGTCTCGAAAACGATAAAACACTTTTGGTGCAAAGCGGAAAACCGGTAGGGGTGTTTCGCACACATGACGAAGCTCCGCGTGTCTTAATTTCGAATGCACAGCTTGTTCCGCGCTGGGCAAATTGGAGTGAGTTCAGAAGGTTAGACGCGCTTGGCTTAACCATGTACGGACAAATGACCGCCGGCTCTTGGATTTATATCGGAACGCAGGGGATTTTGCAGGGCACGTACGAAACATTCGCCGAATGCGCGCGCCAGCATTTTGGCAGTACACTATCCGGACGTTTGGTTGTTACCGGCGGACTTGGCGGAATGGGCGGCGCTCAGCCACTTGCCGCCACGCTCAACGGAGCCGCTTTTCTTGGTGTGGATGTTGATGAAACCCGCATCCAAAAAAGAGTGGACACCGGCTACTGCGATGAAATATGCTACAATTTAGATGAAGCCCTCGAAAAAGTCCTGGATGCCAAAGAAAAAAGAAAGGCGTGGTCAGTGGGATTGGTCGGAAATATTGCCGAAGTATTACCAGAAATGGTTCAACGGGGCGTCATCCCCGACGTGTTAACAGACCAAACCTCTGCACATGATTTAAAGCTCGGGTATATCCCCGCAAACATGACACTTGAGCAGGCATCCGTAATGCGACAGGAAGATTACGAAGCCTATGAAAACGAAGTATTAGACAGCATGTGTACCCACATCGATGCCATGCTCGAAATGAAAAAAAGGGGAGCTATAACTTTCGATTACGGAAACAACCTTAGGGGTCACGTTGCCGATTTGCGTGGCAAAAAAGAAGCGTTTGAAATTCCTGGATTTGTGCCGGAATTTATTCGCCCTTTATTTTGTAAAGGATCAGGCCCGTTTCGCTGGGCGGCTCTATCCGGCAATCCAAACGATATAGCCGTGACAGATAAAGCGGTACTCGAAACATTTCCCGACAAAGATCATCTTGCACGCTGGATCAGACAAGCAGGTGAAAAAGTGCATTTTCAGGGATTGCCATCGCGCATCTGCTGGCTCGAATATGGCGAAAGAGCTGAAATGGGACAAAAATTCAACTGGCTGGTTAAAAAAGGAAAGGTTGATGCCCCCATCGTTATAGGCCGCGACCATCTCGATACGGGCTCGGTCGCATCCCCTAACAGAGAAACCGAGGGCATGTTAGATGGCTCCGATGCCATTGCAGATTGGCCGCTGCTGAATGCACTGTTAAACACCGCCTGTGGCGCGAGCTGGGTGAGTTTGCATCATGGCGGTGGAGTGGGAATTGGCTATTCTATACACTCGGGAATGGTAAGCGTGGCCGATGGCACAGAATCTGCCGACCGAAGACTCATGCGTGTCCTCACTGCCGATCCGGGAACAGGCGTAATGCGCCATGCCGATGCCGGCTACGACATTGCAAAAAATACCGCCAAAGACAGAGGTATAGATTTGCCTATGATTAAGTAATTTAATTGTGCTTGTAGTGTGTGTTTGGTTTTACACAACGACACGAAGGCACGAGGTTCACGAAGAAAATGTGTGTGATTTAAAGCCTTTTATAAACATTCTTTTTGTGAACTTCGAGTCCTGGTGTCTTTGTGATTATTTAATTTTCTGATTTTGCCAGATTTGAGTTAAAGCCTAATTATCTTAACGCCAGCTTATTTGTAAAGTCCAATCAATTTAGTAATATGCACTTGGCCAATAATTTCACGAATGATCTAAAAAATTGGTTACGAACGTCTTGTGTTAACTAACAACAAAAAAAGGAAAACGTTATGCTAAATGACAAAATGAAAGATTATTACGATGTGGCTCTTTTGCTGCTTAGAATTGGAGTTGGTTTGATTTTCATTGTTGCCGGATGGGGGAAGTTGACAGGAATTGAAAACACCGCCGGATTTTTTGATAATATTGGCATTCCAATGCCGGTTGTGATGGCGTGGGTTGTTGCCATTGTAGAATTTGCCGGTGGAATAATGGTTCTCGCCGGACTTTATATGCGTATTCCGGCATTGCTTCTGGCCGTTATTATGGTTGTGGCCATTCTTACCACAAAACTGGATGCAGATAATATTTTCAGGGCGATGAGACTCGACTTGGTCCTTTTGCTTATGTCGCTTTCATTGTTCATTACAGGAAGTGGTAAAATATCGCTCAACAGTATGCTGGGGATTAAGGAGTAAAACCAATCCACTTTAAAAAATAAAGGGGCGTTTGCCCCTTTATAATTTGTACAGAGTTTTCTGAGATACGCAAAGTTTTCAGTTAAGCACAAGGGCACCAAGACTCAAAGTTCACTAAGAATGATAATGTTTTTTGGAGCAACTAATACATCTAAGATTGAAAATTTAATTTACCTTAGTGAACTTTGCGCCTTTGAGTCTTTATGTCAAATCTAACAGTTAAAACGAGCAAATTTCAGAACAAACCAGCAAGCATATCGCAAATTTCTTCGTGTGCTTTTTGATCTGTTTCATCCATTGCCGCAAGTGTATTCGAATCAATATCCAACTGTGCTACAAATGCTCCGTCTTTTAAAATTGGAACCACAATTTCTGATTTAACTTCAACGCTGCAACTAAGGTAGTTATCCTGAGCGTTTACATCATCTACGACAAATGTTTTGAGCGATTCAGCAACTTGTCCGCATATCCCCACTCCAAACGGGATGCGTGTATGGTCGGTTTCGGCACCCACGTAAGGACCAAGATAGAGTTCACGCTCTTTATCTGGATCGGCGATATAAAAACCAACCCAGTCATATACATCCACTTCTTTGTGCAATAAAACACATATTTCTTTGAGGATATCATCGCGGCTTCCACCGGCATTAATGATTTCTTTTGACCGGCTTACAAGTTGATTAAAATGTTGTTCTTTATTCATGAAAAAAAAATCTGGATTTAGGTATTTTCGGACAGGGAAAATAATCCCCAACCATTATTCTCGCAAGAGGTAGTTCATAAACCGTGCTCTTTCGTAAATCATTTCAGCGGTATTACCGGAATCAAAATGAATCTCTAAAAAATCGAGCCATTCCTGGGCTTTTTCTGTATTTCTGTTTTTTAGAAACCAATCTATGGTTTGCAGATAGATGACAAGAGCATCTGAACTAATCGGGAAATCTTCATCCGGACTCCAGCCCGCTAAATGCTCAATGGAACCCGAACGAATGACTCTTCTCAAATAGGACGGAATCAAACTTGTTGGCACTTCGTTTTGTGATAAAACAGCGTTTGTATAAAGAATAGTCAAACCTGTTTCCCAAGGTTCTGCGTCTTTTCTGAATCCGATTTCTACGTCATCGTTTTTCAGGTTTTTTATGATGTATTTTGCGCTTTCCAAATCACCCTGCAGAAAAAATGCATCGGCAAGTCGCAGAGTTAAAAAATGGGGGATGTCATC
Organism: Balneolales bacterium; assembly: GCA_007125355.1. Taxonomy (GTDB): domain Bacteria; phylum Bacteroidota; class Rhodothermia; order Balneolales; family Cyclonatronaceae; genus SLDG01. Next base: position 12,707 of record SLDG01000238.1, read on the forward strand.
ACGTTCACCGATTCCATGGATAATCTCATCAAATTTACCGGTTTGCAACCCGAGTTCTGCCCAAAGAGAAAGTAGATTTCTGCGAGTTGTTTGTTTTTGTTGAACGCGGTTATCAAGCAAATCAAAAGTAGCGGTTGAGTCTCTTAATGCCAGTAGTCGCCTTGCGTCATCTAAAGTGCGGGTGTCGGCGTCTGCGATAAATGGGCATTTCACTTCGGTAATTCCAGGAAGCGAAAAGATTCTTTCCGATAGAACTTGTTGTTCATCACTTGTTTCTATAGTTGAGATGTGATTTCGCCATTCATTGAACAACATATCGGTTCCGGTTTCTCTGAAAACTCTGCCGAGGCTTCCGCTCCGATAGGCCTGCTTAAAGTATTCTACGGGGTGATTTTCCAAAAGCCATGCTACAAATGATGCGGCAAGCGTGTAGCTGACCGATCCATGCAGGCGGTAAAATCCAAAAGGACTCATCAATTGATTCATTTCCCGGGTAGAGGGAATACTGTCGAGTCCGGCCACAATTTCATCCCGGGTTGAAATCGGATTTCGTGGACTTTCAAGCGCTGTAGCAAGTCCTTCGGTGAGTGCCATATTCGGACTTGCGCCAATTAGCGGATGCGAAAACTCGCGTCCAAGTACATGAACAAGTTCGTGCCTGACAATTGCCGCTGTAACTTGCCGGTGCGTATGCAACTGTGGATTTCGATGCCAAACAGGTACATAGCTTGTTTGTCCGGCACCGGTCAGCGATTTTTTCTGCCACGGGTTGTGATAAACATAGCTTCGAATTGGCGGCCATGTTTCTATTTCAATCTGCAATAGTTCTGCAAGTTCCCTGACATGAAATTCGTGTAGTTCGGCCAGATATTCTATTTCCTTTTCGGGGATACGGCGATCGAAGTAAAAAATAAAATGGTCGGTTTGTTTCGCGGCTCCGAGTTCCCTTTGTATATGCGGTTCAGGCGAAATGATTCCCAAAGCCGGTAGATTCATATAACAAAGCAAGAGGCTGAAAAAACTCAATCCGGCAATTACTTTCAGATATATTTCCTGTTTTATGTGCGGGATGAGCCACAGAAGCAAAATCCAGCACAGCGTCATGTATCTGAAAATGATCAGCGAATCGGAAACTGTAATGGAGTCGTCGTAAATAGGGCCAGGAAAATATCCCCACAAATGATTAAAAAAATATGTTTGAGGAAAGGAATAAAACTCAGCTACGAATCCAACAATGCCAATCACAAATAGCGTCAGTATCGAGAGAGTTTTGGGATATCTATATCTGTTGATAGAAAAAAAGCGTCCTGTTGCATATCCCAATAAAACAGAAGGCACGGGAATTAAGAGCCAGAAAAGTAATCCCTGAGAAGAAAAACATCCCCTAAAAAGCGCTGAAATAAGAAGTGGAATTCCACTTAAAAAAATAAAGCCGGAAATTATACCGGCGCTTTTCAATCCGCTTTCCGGTTTATTAGCAAAGTTAGTCGAGGCAGCTGATATAGCCGCCCAGATACATCCCAAAATTCCGGCAACCATAGCGGAAAAAAGATGGAATTCCCCTAATACAGGCACAAAGAGCAAGAGAGTGCCGGCAAACAGCACAATCAGGCCGATAATGTAGGGACGCTTCACCGAGGGGTTTACTTTTTGAACATTGTAGAAAGGACGAACCAGATGTTTTCTTTGCGCTCTTTCAGGCGGCGGGTAAAGTAAGGTACCCACATAGTTCCATATGGCACATAAACGCGAACGTTATATCCGTTTTCTACCAGCTCCTTGCAGGTGTTGAGCCGCAACCCATAAAGCATTTGAAACTCAAACCTTGAAGTCCCGATGTTATTCTCAGAGGTGTAGTTTTTAACCCATTCGATGAGCTCATCGTCATGGGTAGCAATTCTTGGGTAAACCGTTTTGTCAAAAAGTATTTTTGCATATTCTTTAAATGCCTCGCGGATGGCGGGCATATTTTGCAATGCAATTCTTTCCGGTTCTTTATATGCGCCTTTGCATAACCTGATATCCGCGCCAATACCGGCAAGTTCTTCGATATCTTTTTTTGTTCTGTGCAAATAAGCTTGAATTACAATACCCACATGCTTGCCATACTTTGCGAATGCCTCTTTAAAAATATCGATGGTGACCTGAGTGTAGTCCGATCCCTCCATGTCTATTCTTACAAATTGATCATTGTCTTTGGCAACTTCGAGCAATTTGAAGAGGTTGTCGCGGCAATAATCACGACCGATATCAAGCCCAAGCATGGTAAGCTTTATAGAAATGCTTGACTTAAGATTTTGAGCATTTATTCCGTTGAGAAGATCAATGTAGTGCTCAAGTGTTTGGTCGGCGGTGGCTTTGTCTTTCACATTTTCGCCAAGCAGGTCGAGGGTTACGCGTATACCAAACCCATTAAGCTCGGTTACTTTGGGGATGGTTTGATCAAGGTCTTCGCCGGCTACAAATCGTTTTGCAAAAATAAATGGCAGTTTCATATAAGAAATATATTAATAAAAAGTGGTTATAAACCCGTGAGTGGTTGGTTCGAATCAAATCAAATTCAAAAGGTATTTATAAACTTAAAAATACGGTTTTTCAAAATGTAGTTCATTCGAAAAACATTCGTTGATGTTGAGGTTGACGACGGTTCTTTTTCCCTTTTTTATGCAGGGAGTCTTGCAGGTATTTGAAACTATCCCGCACCCCCACCACTACCACCGCCGGCCGAGCCTGAAATGGCGCCTGAGCCGGTAGATACAGAGGTCGTCAAGGTGGTATTCATAGAATTTACTGCACCAGTTATGGCCGCCGGATTAAAGGTCATGCCGGGCATTAGAATTAACCAGGTCATTTGGTTCTCTTCAAATTTCAACGAAGATGTTAATGTTTGAAATTTCTTTCCGCTGATGCCGAAATTGACCGCATATACAATGTGAGCCGCCTGATATTCTGCGTCTTTGCTAATCTGCCCGGCTCTGAGGTTTTTATAATACGAACGCCATTTTTCATAAAATTCCTGACCCGTTTCGGTTCGTGGATAAAGAAAGAAGCACGCAAAAAAACCGAATAAACATGCTACTATCGCCGCAATTGCATAAGCCTGGACTGAAGTCCAAAAAAGGCTTAAAATGGCAAGCGCCAGAATTACAAACTGAACCCCGGCCTGAAACAGAATAACTTTGGGTTGATATGTTACCCAGCCTTTATTTCTTGCATCTTCAGCTACAGCTTTGTTCCATTCCTGTATCCATTTATAGCCTTTGTCGCTGCCGGAGCCGTAATCAAAAAGTTTTGAAAAGCTATCTTTACCAATTTTAATTCTGCTGTTAATAAAGCTATACAGCTTTTTTTCCCATGAATTTAGCTGAGATTCATCAGCCTCTGATTTTTCCAGATAAAACTCATCTTTTTCTGTACTAAATAGTGAGTTTTTGCCTGATTTTTCATGACGGATTTTATAGAACCCCCTGCGTGATAGATCCAGAATGGTGGCAACCAAGTGATGTGACGTAATAATTCTGGAAAATAATAGCCATCCTATTAGCGCAGGTTCAGTATCTGTGGGTGGTGCATCATACTCCTCAACAAACCTTCTGCCCGAAGTTGCATGGCGACCATAGTTAAGTAATACGTAAATAGTAATACCCAAACTCAAAAATATCAATATAAAGGCGCCAATATTAGCAATGGGTTCTACCCTGGCTCTGAAAGCAGCAGCTTCTTCAGCTTCTCTGAATATCCGGTCATATTCTGCCTGTATCGCAAATGGATCAACCGAAGCATCGGCCATCGGCTCTTTGTTAATAAGGGATGTTGGGAAAACAATGCGCAAAGGTAATGCGCGTCGAGCCCGGACTCTTTCAGTAGTATATGTGATTTTACCCGCCTCGGCGAAGAAAGATTCATTTTCAAGTCCTGTTTCCGACCAAAAATGTAGAAATTCAGATGAAATTTCTTCGGGGAATTCTACCGTAATAGAAATATTTGATGTCGGCCTTTCCCAGCCACGGCCAATAAAATTCCAGAAAAACTCTGTCCATTCCTGATCGACTGCCAGCGCTCCGTCAAGTGTGTATTCTATTCGAATATCTCTTCTTTCGTCTTTTGCTTCAAAATGCCATTTTATTTCAGCCCTGTTTCTGTTTTGAGTAAAGTTAAATGTGCCGGGCTCTTCAGATGTTGATTGCGATAACGGAATATCGTTATCGTATGCACTGACATCTCTCAGCTCAGAATACCCTCTAAGAGGCAGAGACCACGTAACCCAGGAAAATGATCCGGTAAAGGCAAAAGCCCTTGTTTCAGTAAATCGGATGCTGCCGTCTTCCTGAATAGTAGCAACGATATCCAGTTGCACAATGTGATATTCTTTTGCCTGAGCTGCTTCCAGCGTTAGAAGAAGTCCAAAAACTAATAAAATCACTGCCTGATAAATAAATCTCATATTAATCTCCACTACTTTTATTAAGTTGCCGCGGCATTCTGAGTTTCTGTTTCCTGAGATAGACAAAATAGCAAGATTTGAAACCAGGTGTCTATACTTTCCGGGAAGTCTAAAACCCAAAGGTTACTGAATGTTGATGCTCTGCTAATGCTACCGAAATATCGTTCCAAGTTTTCTTTTTGCAGGTTATATTCTCTTTTCAGAATGCCCGTACTAATTAGTTTAAATGAGGTATTCTTATACGTAATTTCCCAGGTTGACCGAAGCTTGAAACGCTGTCTCACTTCTGCAATTAGTTCATCGTTGCAGTACATGTTCATCTTGGAAGAAAAGATATGATTTGCTTTCAATGTATACTCATTTTCATTGAGTTTAAATTTGTACACTCTGGAGAAGCCTGATTTGTTAATCTCGCACAAAGGTTCTTCATTGATTGTGACCTCATACCGTACATTAAAAAAACCGCGTTTTTGAATATGCAACATGGTAATGATGTTGTTATGTTGACAAGCCATTGATTAGTAAACACTCACATAAGCATGTACGGCATTCTGAATAAAAAGTTTAGCCAACAGGTGTGTTTGGGTTTTGGTGCTATCAATCTGCATCCTGACATAGCTCAACAAGCACTCCATTACAATCTTTGGGGTGCACAAACGCGATTAGTTTATTGTCAGCGCCTTTTTTGGGCTTATCATTCAGCAATCTGAATCCATTTTCTTTGAGGCGCTTCATTTCAGCGTGAATATCATCTACCGCGAACGCGACGTGATGCAAGCCTTCACCCTTTTTCTCAACAAAGCGTGAAATAACAGAATCAGCATCAGTACCGGCCAATAATTCTACTTTAGAATCCCCGGTTCTGAAAAAAGCCGTCATTACTTTTTCTGATAGTACTTCTTCTTTTTTATAGCATTTGGTGTTTAATAACGTTTCATAGGTTTTGATAGCAGAATTAAAATCAGAAACAGCAATCCCCAAGTGTTCTATTTTCATGTTGTTGATTTTTAGTTAATATAGACTACTTATGTTTATAGAAAATACACAACAATTCAACAAACACCCGAAACGCCATAAAAAAAATGCGACCTATTGTTCTTTTGTCTGCCACACTGCTAATGTTGCTTTTGAACAGCGCCTGTTCATCGCAGGAAACATCCCAAAAAAACATAAATAATGCCATGAGTTCATTCCCGGAATTTGATTTACAGGGACATCGGGGCGCAAGGGGCTTACTTCCCGAAAATACCATACCGAGTTTTTTAAAAACACTTGAATATGAAATAAAAACGCTTGAATTCGATGTTGTTGTAAGTGCTGATAGCAAAATAGTACTATCTCATGAGCCTTGGTTTCACCACCATATTAGCACAAAACCCAATGGGGAACCGGTCACACCCGACGTTGCTTTACAGCACAACATGTTTAGAATGACATATACAGAAATTGCTGAATATGATGTGGGGAAAAGAGGCCACATGCTCTTTCCCGAGCAGATGCCAATGCCGGCTGTGAAGCCCCTTATGAGAGATGCTATAATAGCTGTCGAGGAATATATAGTTGAAACAGGACGTGAGTCCATATTTTACAACATAGAAACAAAAAGTCAGGAAGAATGGTATGATGTATTTGTACCACAACCCGAAGTGTTTGCCCGCTTGTTATATAACGAGTTAAAAGAGCTGGATGTATTGCATAAAGTTTTTATCCAAAGTTTCGATGTGCGCACGCTGCAGGAAATGAGAGCTATTGATCCCAATGTACCGTTGGTACTGCTTGTGCAGAATTTGTATGGACTTGAAGAAAACTTACGCCTTTTGGGCTTCACGCCGGATGTTTACAGTCCCAATTACAGGCTGGTAGATGAGGAAATGGTAAAAGAAGTACATGCTAAAGGCATGAAAATCGTGCCATGGACGATTAATGATACCAAAACCATGAAAACCATAACAAATATGGGCGTTGATGGCCTCATTACGGACTATCCGAATCGTGCAGTTACAGTAAAACCAATTAGGCAACGCCTGGGACTAAATTAATGTATCGGGACGAAGGGGATGTTCACAATCGTTCGTTTTTAAGCTTCATGATTCTGTTATAAGACTCTCTTATTCGCTCTTCGGGGATGATTCCCTCTTCTACACC
>SLDG01000335.1 GCA_007125355.1 Balneolales bacterium
AAAGACTGGTTCAAAGCTTCTTGATCATCAGCATCCAGAGCTATTATCATGTTTCCTATAATTTCAAATAAGTCACCTGCATCTGTATCTCTTAATTCCGTTGCCGAAATACTAAAATCTAGTGTCACCCCATCGCCAACAAGTACACTCGGATTATTACCTGCGCTGTTATTTGCAACGCCACCCAATTGAGCAGGATCCTTTTCAAATGGTTTTACACTACTATTGGTGCCACCAAACAAATATCTGGATCCGGAACTTACATTAAGTGTATTAATTACAGAATCTCTTATACCCTCAAGATCTCGAGCCATCGTATCACGTAACTGACTGTTAGAAGTACCCGTGGATGCCTGTACTAATTTTCCTTTTATTTCAATTAAACGATCAACGGTTTCTTCCAGAGCTTCCTGAGCCATTCGACCTTGTCTGAGGCCGGAACTAATATTATTTTGATATTGCTTTTCTTTGCGGATATTTTCTTCTATAATGCGGCTCCGCTGAAACTCTACAGGCCCATCTGAGGGTACTCTTACACTTTTCCCACTAGAGAGAGCAGACTGTATTCTACCCATTTCGCTGCGATTCGTTCTAATATCGCGCATAAAGTTATTGAATAGTAGTTGCTCTGTTACTCTCATAAGCTACCTTGCTAAATTAATCAGGGTGTCATACATTTGCTGAGCGGCAGACATTACTCTTGCCGCGCCTTGGTACGCATTTTGAAATTTTATCATTTGGCTAAGTTCCTCATCTATGCTGACTCCCGCCTCTCGTTCCTGCTGAATTGTCAGCATGTTCACCTCCGCCTCACGGGCATCAATTTGAGATCTAAGATTGCTTAATTCAGCACCAGGCCTGGTTATTAAATTGATTGCAGAATCAACAAATCTGCGTCCATTTACTAGTGGCTCATCTCTAAGATTTGCAATAATGGCTGCCATATCTCCATTACCAGCTTCACCTGCTTGAGTAGATGCAGCTATATGATTGTGATTACTCAAAATAGATGAATTAACTCTTATCTCAGCAGCAGATGTATAATCAGGATCAAAGAAATTTCTACTGATATCATCATCCAGCCCATAGCCCTGTGAGTGTAACTCATTAAAACCATTGACCAATGCCTCAGCTATACCATCAAGACTTTTCTTCAGGTCTGGAATAGAGGTTTGAAACATTTCTATTTCTGCTCCTAATCTGCCTCCCCTGGGTTCAACAATTTTCGAATTAGGCATTCTGATATAGATAATATTATCTACTGTGTTAATATCAGTTTTTAACGAACTTGCCTTATTCTCATCTAAAATCTTAATACCACCTATGCTGATTTCAACTGCACCAGTACTTGTAATCCTCTTATCGTAATCTGTGAAACCAGAAAGTTGCTCGAGTTTCTGTACTCTTTTATCGAGAGCCGCATGGTCTTCTTTTCCTTGTGCCTGAGCCAGCTTTATAGATTTATTTAAATGGTTAATTTCTTCCAGTAGTGAGTTTATTGAATTGACAGTATTAACTGCTGAATTCATTATCAAATCGCTCGTTCTCTCAATACTATTACTTAAATCTCCCATTTTTGCGGTTAATTGAGTAGCTTCGCTAATCAAATTATTTCTCAGGCTCACATCCTGCGGGTCAGTCGAGAGAGATGAAAAGGCATCAAATAATCGGCTGATTCTAAAATCTAAATCCATACCAGAATCTGTAGCCATTACAGCCTGCAGTTGTTCAAAAACTCTGGCTTTTTCTTCCATAAAGGACAAATCCTGACGTTTTTCATTTATCAGAACGTCATTCATTTCATTTCTAAGGCGGTTTACGCTTGTAATATTTACGCCAAGCCCCGCATGGAAATGCGTTTTTTGCATCCCGTCAGGCGACAATTCAACTCTCTGTCTTGTATAACCCGGGGTATTGGCATTTACAATATTATTAGAAGTTACTGCCAGGCCTCTTTCAGCTGCTCTTAAACCTCGTTTTGATATTTCGAACAAAGTATTCATAGTACTTATGCTCTTTGATTTACTGCTATGCCATTCATCATATTAGACTTGCTTCCATTAATACTGTATTGTGTATTTTTCTCACTATGCATAGCGTAAATAGTTCGCATTAAGTTGGAATTCCGAAGCATTGCAAATTCCAGAATGTGAATGACCTGCTGATGTTTTTGCTTTATATTCTCTGTTTTATATTTTAAGCTGTTCGCCCAATTATCAATAATTTCTTCTGCTTCGGGATAGTAATACTTAAGGGTAGAGATAGTAGTATCGTCACTATCTGTTTGAGAAGAGTTTTTTCTAAGTTCTTCTATAAATTCAGTTTCAACTTTAGATAAATTAGCAGATAACTGATAGTGTTTTTCAGTTAACTCTTCTACTAATTGAACATCAGATGCTATTACTGCTTCTTTTTGATTAATTAATACATGTTCAATATCATCAAGCACATTTTCTAACGCAACAATGTATTTAGAAAAGTGATGAATTGATTCCGAGTCTTGCTCTTTTGCTATTTTATGTTCAATCTTTGTCATCTTTAATGCTTTATTTAGATTCAATTCTATTCCAGAAAGTCTCAACTAATTCCGCTATTCCAAGTCTTCTTTGTGCAGCTAGTTCGGCAGCAAGAGCATCGGTAATAAACTCCCGGTAAAGACTATTTGATTGACCGAAAGTTGTGTTATCGGCCAATTTAAATGAATCTTTAGTTAGTTCGTTAACCAGATGCCTCGCAAATATTTCCTCGAATTCGTTTGCGGCTTGCTTCTTCCTTATTTCTTCTCTGCGGTTATCACTTAGTTCATTTTGATTAATATTATAGAATGTTTCGATATTCATAAGTAATAATTATTACATGACTATAAGTTTTCCTTGCAATGCACCGGCACGGTCAAGTGCCTGGAATATGGAAATTATATCTCTGGGCGACATGCCCAATGAATTTAGCGATGCTGATAATTGCTGAACTGTAGTGTTAGGTTCTAAAACAATGGTTTGCGCGGTTTCTTCGCTGATTGCAACTTCCGGAACCGGTACTACGACCGTTTCGCCTGCTCCAAAAGGTTGTGGTTGGCTTACAAACGGCCTTACCTGCGTTCTTACGTGGATGTTACCATGCGATATCATGGCTTGATCTATCACAATATTACCACCCGCTACAATCGTACCGGTTCTTTCATTAACCACCACTCTTGCAGGTGTATCAATAGATATTTGAAGTTCTAAAATTATACTAGTGAAAATATTACGTGTGCTATTATCTTGAAATGAATCCGGCCATTCTACCTTTACCAGACCCGGATGATCCATTGTAGCAAGTTCTTCTTCAAAAGTACTGTTTATTATCTCTGTAATACGTCTTGCATTGGTAAAATTGGGATTTCGCAACACAAGACCAAGTTGTTCATGAGTTGAAGCAGTAGAGTTTTGGTTTCTTCCCACAACACCACCACCTGGTATAGTTGCTGTTAACGTCTGATTTCTTGATACTCTGGCACCTGCAATTTCTGAGGTGTACCCACCAACCACTAAAGCGCCCTGTGCTTTTGCATACACTTCTTCGTTATCGGGGTCAAATAAAGGTGTTTGCAAAAGCACCCCACCTTGCAAGCTACTGGCATCTCCCAATGAAGATACTGTTACATTTATTTCGCTGCCGGGCGCATGAAAAGGACTTACTGAAGCCGTTACCATTACTGCAGCAACATTTCTTGTTCTTATCCTTTCTGAGTCTACAGTTATGCCAAAATTTTCAAGCATATTGGCTATTGCCTGAACAGTAAAAACCGAACCTCGGCTGCTTATTGTCCGATCACCGGTTCTGTCCAAACCTGTTACAATACCGTAGCCAATTAATTCTTTCCGATTCGAATGCTCAATTTCTACGAGTTCACTTAAAGGGGTTTGAGCCCATAGTTGCTCGCAGAGTAGTAATCCAGCAAACAAGAGACAGTAGATAATGGGTTTGGCTAAAACACGCTTCAGCATTTCATTTTAATTTAAAAGGGTGATTAAAATTGGTTTGCTACAACTACCGAAGTAACCAAGACACCAACTCCGATAAATACCGCACGCCGTAAAAAGCCACGGCTTTGCGTTAGTTGGTTTACACCGCCGCCAATTTTTTCATAGCTTATTTCTGCATTAGCTAATCGGTATGAAAGCACCCTGTTTCTGTTGTCTATATCACTGGAGCGCACATGTGCATTTAGACTCATTTCATGAGTCTCTCCATTAATTACTGTGCGTCGTGTCCCCTGAACCTGAAGATTACCCAATGGTGTAATATCTACTATTTCAACGCTAAAATAGCCCTGCAACAGTTGTCTTTGAGTTGCTAAATTACGCTCATTTGAACCAAAATTAACCCGAACATCTGAACCAAAAGTCGGCTCAAAAGGCAAGAAATTACCGGTCATTGTACCTGATGTACTTCCTTGCATATCAGATGAAGCCCTTGAGTCTGCTGTTGAACTACCTGAAATATTTTCTGTTAAAACAATGGTAATTATATCACCAATACTGCCTGCTTTCACATCTCTGAACAATGAGTTTTGAGCGTTCAATTCAGCACTCTGCAGACCAAATAAGAATATCACTAAGCCAATTATTTTTTTCATAAGGTTTTCTCCCATTTTACTTTATCCCGGCTAATAACTCTGCCAAGGTATCTTGTTCTATTTTCGTTACTATAAAGCGTAATTACTTCATCATACTCGCCATTTTGCCTGGCTTCTGTTTTAATTAGAATTTCTACACCATGCCTGTTATACAGCATAGTCACTTCGTCTCCGGCATGTATAATAAATTCGGATGCTAAATCAGCAAAGCGTATAGGCTGGCCAATCGTAAGTGTACGCCTTATTATTTTTCCCAGTAACTCTTGCCTTGATTCCACTAAATTATTATTAAGACCACTAACCGTTACCCATTGATAATCTATCTGACTTGCATCTATAACCTGCCCATTGATTATTCGTTGACTGGCGACAGGAAGCATTTTTTCTATTTGCACCGATAGTTGAATTTGCATTCTTCTTGTACTACCCCCCTGCTTTATAAATACATCAAAATTTGTATATCTGTTAATTTCTGTTGTAGGCTTTACAGAGCTTATTTGGCTTGGAGGGACTTGTAGCAAACTTGCAGGCACCCAGCGTGAAGACAATGCAAAACGGTATGTATCCGGATCAGTTTGATTTATCAACTCCTGCTGAGCCATAGCAAGAATTTTTTTTAACGTTTGCTCATTCTGTTCAGCTTGGTGTAAACCACACAATACCGCTTTTACATTATTTGTATTAATAAGAGCAGGGCTATATATATAATCTATTTGCATACTTGTGTAATTATTTTGATTTAAAAACAAGAAAAACAATACGAGTAATTTGAGCATCGCTGCATTATCGTTTAATTGAGTTTGTTATTGCCATCATATCCTCTGCTGTCTGTACCATCTTAGAGTTGATTTCATATGCACGCTGAGCCTCAATTAGCCGCACCATTTCCGTTACAATATCAACGTTTGACTGCTCTAAGTAACCTTGTCTCAATACGCCAAACCCCTCTTCACCAGGAACACCAAAAAATGGCATGCCAGAAGATTCAGTCTCGGTAAAAAGGTTATCGCCACGAGCCTCAAGTCCACCATTGTTTACAAATTTGGCCAACTCTATTTGTCCCAACTCCACTTCCTGAAAACTACCGGACATGACCACTTTAACAACACCCTGTTGTGATATCTCAACTGCCAATGCATCAACAGGCACCTCTATCATGTCTGCAAGTGGTAGGCCGGAGCTGTTAACCAACATACCTGTCGAATCTCTACTAAAACTTCCATCACGGGTATACCCAATTGAACCATCAGGCATTTCAACCTGGAAGAAGCCCGAACCACTGATAGCAAGGTCAAGTGCATTACCCGTTTCAGCCATTGATCCCTGCATAAAATTACGTATGGTTGC
>SLDG01000011.1 GCA_007125355.1 Balneolales bacterium
CTATCAACAATAGATTTAGCGCGAATCATATCTTTTACGGGGATTCCCTCGGTGATACAAATAATAACTTTTATGCCTGCAAGTGCAGATTCAATAATGGCATCTGCGGCAAACGCGGGTGGTACGAAAATAACGGAAGTATTGGCTCCCTCATTCTCAACCGAATCGGCGACGGTATTAAAAACCGGCTTTTCCAAATGTTTGGTGCCGCCTTTTCCGGGGGTTACTCCGCCAATTACATTTGTGCCATAGGCAATCATCTGCTCGGCGTGAAATGACCCTTCTTTACCGGTAAACCCCTGCACAACAAGCCGGGTATCTTTTCCAACTAAAACGCTCATGCAATAAATAATTTTTGTGTGAATATCTTCAGGAAATAATAATCATGGAATATACGGTCAAGCCAATGATAAGACAAACCGGGAAATGAAATTGGTTTTGAGGGATGGGATTTTAATTATGAACAATTATCTAATTTAAGCTATTGATGTGTAAACCAGTTTCCCAAAAACAAAACCCCAATCTGGTTATTTGGTTTTTATATTAGAAGCAATCAAAAGATTAGACCTAAATATCGAAAATTTTACTTGTTTAAAGAAACTTTTTGACGGACTAAGCTTTTCATCGGGAATCGAAAAGGAAATATAGCAGGAGTTTTATGAAATGCGTGATAGGCTAATCCATAGAGATTATGTTTTTAAAGATGCAGATTAACTCCCTGATTTGATGCAAAAATACCCAAATCCGGTGTATGGATGGAATGGGTCAAAAAGGTTTTTGGTATCGTATAGATTGGTGTAGGCGGATTTTATTTCGGGCTGGCACTGATTCCGCAGGTGGTGGAATGAGTAATTGTTAATTCACTCGTAGTGGGTGGACTTTACCTCGGAGTCCTTGAGCGTAGCGGCTCTGACAAAACCGGATTTAAAATAGTTAAGAACACAATCGGTACCATTGCAATCGTTCTGGGTGTGATAATCTTCATGAATCTGAAGAAAGAAGGTATTATCTGGGAAGCATACGCGCCGGGAAAAATTGAACTGGTTGCCGAGAATAATCAGGCAGTCATCATCGATTTTTATGCCGATTGGTGTATCCCAAGTCTTGAGCTCTAACGTGCAACGTTCACCGATGCGAAGGTGATTGAAGCCACGCTGCCTATGAAACGTCTAAAGGTGGATCTCACGAATTTTTATTCTTCCGAGTCAGAAGCCCTAAGGCAGGAGTACGATATCGCCGGTGTCCCAACGATTGTTTTCCTGGTTGAATCCGGAAATGAAGTCCCGTAGGCCCGCGTGATTGGTTTTATGCGCGCGCGCCCGAATTCCTGCGCCGGATTGAAATGGTGAAATAATCCTGACCAGTGTGGCTTCGCGGATTTGTGTGAAAGACGGCCGGTTTTCGGATTGATGCTCCTTTATCAATTCAAGCAGAATTTTCTAAACATCCTCCAGGAAAATTTGATATATAGTAAAGTCTTCATGGCCACCGTGATTGATTCCAAACAGGTTTCCATCAACAGCACGAATTCGGTCAATATTATATTGCAGGGGATATTTGCGAAGCGGGTTGCCCTCAAAGTCGAATACTTCTATATATTTTTTGGGTGTTTCAGTAAAGTAATCTCGGATTACAAATATGGCATTATTAACTACCGCTATAGAATGGATTGCGCGCCCGCGGGTTCTGACTTCAATATCGCGTTCATTTGGAAATGTATCAGACGTCAGGGATAATCCCTGTGCTATTTCTTCTATACTTTTTTCGTGCTGTGTTATAAAAGTATGTGAAGTTCGGGTTTTCAGGTCTAAAACCCGAACTTTACCTGTAATCATATAGCCGGAAACAATTTTACCGTCAGCATAAACACTTGTTTTCAATGGCATATAAGTATATTTATAGTGCTTCCCATACCCTATAGTTTCAATAGCATTATGTGAGTTTCTGTCAATAATAACAAAATGTTCGTCACTAACAGATTTGGTTGTCAGGAAATCAGCAACGTAGTTAGAATCAGTTACGTAAAGTAAATGAGATATCCTTTGATTTAGGTTAGAAATAGTTTTTGTTTTCAGAAAGTTTAATTCATCATCAAAATAATGAAATCTGTTAAAGCCTTCCCTCAAAAGAATTCGATTATCCGGCAGACAAAGCAGGTTACCTAATACCTGGTCAAAATCACCCGGTCCTCTACCTTTTGATGTATAACTCGTTATAAAAGCGCCGTCTTTCTCGTAAGCCCCCAAAGACAATGTACTATTATCTGTGATATAAAATCTTCCGTTACAGTATGTTAGGTTAATTATAGATTTAATTTGATTATTCTTTTCGAGTTGTATGGGCTTGTAATAAATATCCGTATCGATTTCAAATTCTAAAGTAGTTTTTTCAGGGTTTCCCTTTTCCATTCCACAGGATATAAGAACCAGGCAAATAAGAAGTGTGGAAATAGTGTTTCGTAATAAATGCATGTTAAAAATTAAGTTATAGTGGAAACCATGTAGTATGGTTTCCACTCGTTCATCATTTTAGTTCTATTTCTGGAGTATTCAAACAAGCTCTAAGTCCATTTGTACAATCACGCATTCCGGACACAAAGTCATAATATGGGTTTTCGTTAAAGTTATCCTCAACAACTTCCATGCAAGCATGAAATCCAGCTTCGCAATGAGAATTATCAGCATAAGATATTATACTGAATGATAAACTGATTAGAAATACAATAACTATCGAGAGTAGTGTTTTCATAATTATTTTTTTTAGATTATTAATTTTAATACATAGCCAGATGACTATGGCAAGTAATGTAAAAAAAAAAATAGTATGTCAAACTTAAAAAAGTTTTGTTAATTATTTCTAATCGACTAAGACCTAATGCGATTTATCAGATAGTAGTGATAAACTATTAAAGTTTTGCATAACAATAAGAATTGTTTTAGTGAGTGCGCTCTGATTAATTAGAAAAATACTCCACCTTGCCCGCAGAAGAGATTATAAATGACAGGAAGATCTTAATTCCCTGGTTTGAATCAATGGGGTTCAAGTAATCAGATTCGCTCTAAGTCGTTTGAATAAGAAGGTAATAAATTGCATTATTGGATAAAATCCAATATATTTATATACAAATATATATACTTTTATCCTAAATGATCACAAACTCTCTATATATAGAACAAGCAAAAACTGTCTTTCGCAGGCTTGGGGGCATCTTCAGAACCAAAGAGGCAATAGCTGAGGGGGTGCATCCGCGCACACTGTATCAAATGAGAGATGAAGGTATTATTCATCAGATATCAAGAGGGCTTTATGAACTTGCGGAGGGTAGAACAGTCAGCCATCCCGATATTATAATGGTTGCAAAAAAAATACCGGAAGCCCGTTTCTGTCTTATCTCCGCCCTTGATCTCCATAATCTTACCGACGAGATTCCCGGCTCTGTGCACATTGCGCTTCCCAAAGGTGCATGGGAACCAAAACTGGATTATCCGCCAATTAAAACGTTTCGGTTTTCCGAACAAACATACAAGTCAGGTTCAGAAGTGCATTCAATTGATGGATTTCAGGTTTGGATATATAGTCCCGCTAAAACTATCGCAGACTGTTTTAAATTCAGAAATCAGATTGGGCTCGATGTTTGTATAAAGGCTCTGAAACAGTGCATAAGGCAAAAAAAAGCCACTTTTAATGAAATCCATAAGTGCGCAGAGATTTGCAGAGTCACAAAAGTAATCACACCTTACATGGAATCAATAGGGCATGGATGAAAAAGCACGAAAGGCCGCTTCTGTTCGTGATCGATTAAAAAAGCGAGCTATGGAATCTGGTCGGCCATACATGGAGTTGCAGCAGTATTATGCTATGGAGAAATTCTTGCTACGGCTAAGTAAATCAAAACATGCAGATGCGTACGCTTTAAAAGGTGCGCTTTTACTTAGAAGCTTTGGTGTGCACAATTCGCGCTTTACGCGTGATATCGATCTCGCAACGTACAGAACTATCAGTTTGGCTGAAGCTGAAAATTTTGTTCGTACCTGTCTTATGGAGACAGAAGTTGAAGAAGACGGTTTGAATTTTTATTCAGACTCCATTCGGGCAGAGGAAATCAGAGAACTTCAATCTTATACCGGAATTCGTGTTAGTTTTCTGGTTTCCCTCGGCACTGCGAGGATAAATATGCAAATCGACATAGGGTTTGGAGATGTAATTACTCCCGATCCGGTACTTATCGAATTACCGCAGGTTTTGGATGAAAGCATCATCCGGATAAATGGATACACATTGGAAACTGCTATTGCAGAAAAATTCGAAGCCATGATTTCACTTGATATGGCAAACAGCAGAATGAAAGACTTTTATGATATCTGGTATTTGAGCAGTGCTTTTTCGTTTGAGATGCCCAGTTTAGCACGGGCAATACAAGCAACATTTAATAGAAGACAAACAATATTACCCGAAGAAAATCCAACAGCTTTTTCCAAAGAATTTGCTGATATAAAACAAATGCAGTGGCAGGCATTCTTCAAGAAAAACGGGCTTACTGAACCACCAACTCATTTTGATGATCTGGTAAATCATATAAAAGCGTTTATCATGCCGGTTCTTCAAGAAATACGAAAACAAGAAATAAGAATATCTGATTGGAGCCCAGGAAGTGGATGGCAATAAATTGAATAACTTCTTGTACTTATCAAGTTACGAGTACAAGTTGTTCACGATAAGCTGAAATCAAAATTCTATTAGAAAGCGCAAATCAAGATATAAATCATACAAAAAAATCTCGCTTTTCTTTATCTGTCCTGAGAACGTGTAAAGAAAATCGAATTTTCTTTGTATATCCACTCTAATATGTTAAGTATAATCTCAGAAATTGCTTTATTTAATCGATTTTTTTTGTGTAAGCGGCAATGTAAATATGAAATTTTGGGAATTCTATTCGCAGAACTGATGAGAAAGTTCAAAAGTATGGAAATTAAATTAGCGTTTATAGCGTTTATTTTGTAAAATAATAGAGACCTGTTTTTTAACCATGATTTTGAACTATGGAACATCGAATTAATGCCTCTGATATATTGCCTGCACAACTTCAAGAAATAAACCTTCTACTCGGACTTGATAAAAAAACCGCTCTTGTTGATTGTGACGGAAATAGAACTGAAATTCCTGATGCTATCTTTCAGTTACTTAGAACCGTAGTTGCGAAAATGAAACAGGGGGAATCACTTGTTTTACTACCTGAAAATGAAACTTTCACAACGCAGGCAGCGGCAAACTTTCTTGGGGTTTCGCGACAGCACCTTGTGAACCTTCTTGAGAAGGGAAACATACCTTTTCATAAAGTTGGGAGTCATCGCAGGATTTATTTTAAAGACCTGAAATCTTACGCACTGCAAAGGGACAAAGAACGCGGCAAAGCGCTTGATGATCTTTTTGATGAAATAGAAAAGTCAGGCAAGTATAACGCAGATTATAAGGGTGATGACAGCTGACTATAAAGTAGTTTTAGATGCCTGTGTGCTGGCTAATGCAGGGGTTTGCGATTTATATCTTCGCCTTGCAGAACACCCAAGAATGCTTATCCCAAGATGGTCAGACGAAATGCTGGAAGAAACTTACAAAACGCATACAGAGAAATTAAATTGGAATCCTAAAATTGCAGAATCTTTTCAAAGAGTGGTAAGAGTAGCATTCCCTGATGCTTGTATTTCTGATTATAAATAGTTGGTACCGTTAATGAAAAATCAAAAAAAGATCGTCATGTACTTGCAGCTGCCGTGCACGATAAAGTAGATTTAATAATTACAATCAATCTAAAAGATTTTAAGCCTCTACATCTCGAGCAGTGAGGAATAAAAGCAGTGCATCCACAAGAATATTTGCTTTCATTATATTCAATTAATCCTGCAATGGTTTTTGGCAAGATAGTTTCAATAGCAGCAAAAAGGAGATCAGATCCGGAATCGGTATTGC
>SLDG01000224.1 GCA_007125355.1 Balneolales bacterium
AATTCCAACGGAACCGAAAGCGGACAAAGTAAGCCTACTGTCGTCGTTTTTGATAACGCCTTTAACGAAATGCAGCATCCCGGCACGGGAATAGGCATCAACACAGAAACTGATGCCCCGTATGTGGAACCTGCTGAGATTGTTATAAATATTGATTTTCCACCTGCAACATATTCGCTGAACGATCTGAGTATTTCTTCCTTCAATCCTTTTAAGATCGTAAATTTGAATCGTGGTGTTGAAATTCACCTGCCGGGTTATCCCCCATCCGACCTTGCCGATACCAGTTTATTTGGTACGCAGGATGATGATACACAACTCACACAAGGCCGCACGTACGTCTCAAAAAACAACCTGCCCTGGGCTATCAATATCTACGAGAAATTTGATTACCCGATAGAAAAAGTGAGCATCATACAGGCTTACAACAGATTCGTAGACTGGGCCGAAAGCGGCGGCGTACTTTACCCGGATTGGTATAGAAATCTACCGGGCTACAGGAATCAGGCGTTGATTTATCAGAAGCCTTGAGGTTGGTTGCAAGATGCGGGTTACGAGTTGCGAGTTGCGGATTTACGATGTGTATAATATTGTTTTGATTGTACTTATACTCGTAACAACTTGATTGTGATGATACTGTAATATCATCGCTAACGCCAGATACATTTTTTGGGGAATGATAGTTGCGAAAGCACCGATGTCATCCCGCAAGCGCCCTACCATTAGCTGAAACCATCTCTGATCTCAAGGGCGCTGTTCGGGATCTTCCAGCTATGAAATGGCTCTCTGGCTTTATCCGCGTAAGCGGTTAGACATGCCGGCCAATATTGCCCGCTAACGTGGATTCGGGTATCTCGACATGTCAGGCTTGGAAGTTCCAGCACAACCCGCAGGCACATTTCCATTTTTTGAGATTTGAGTGTAAGCCCCGGTAATCGGAACAAGTTTTGCGGGATGACATGTGGCTTGATCTTAGACAAATAATACAACTCTGTCATTAGTAGCGGAATGACGATGCTTTAAACACTCTTCTGTTCTACCCTTCCCCACCTTCGTGCCTTTGCGCCTTTGTGGTTAATAAATCACCCCATTTCCTCAAGAAGCCTGCTGAGGGCGTCGCCGGGGTGGGGTTGGCGCATAAAATATTCGCCGATGAGCGCTGCATCGATGCCATTATCGCGCAAAAGCTTGAGATCATCCCCTTTTGAGAGGCCGCTTTCTGATATTTTAATGGTCTTTTCAGGGGCTTTTTGCAGGAGGCTTATGCCACGGTGCACATCCACCTCAAACGTCTTCAGATCGCGATTGTTGACCCCGAGCATCGAGACAATTTCAAAATCGACGCGGTTGAAATCATCTTCATCGTAGCACTCTACCAGGCACTGGAGTCCGGCTTCGGTTGCAGCGTGGTGCAGTTCGTTCAATTGCGTCCCGCTTGTAATCCCCACAATCAGTAAAATAGCATCGGCTCCGTGTGCGCGCGCTTCTTCGATTTGGTAAAAATCTACAATAAAGTCTTTTCTTAGAACCGGCAAATCAAAACGGCGGCTAATATCAGCCATGTACTGCACATCCCCCTGAAAAAACCGGGCTTCTGTTAATACCGACAACGCCGCTGCGCCGGCTTCTGAATACGACTCGGCAATTTTTAAGGGATGAAAATCCGGCCGAATCACACCTTTCGACGGAGATGCTTTTTTTACCTCGGCTATAATGCGCACTTCGTTCTTTTTCCTCAGTGCTTTTTGGAAATTACGCCGTTTTTGCTGGTACAGTTCAAATCCCCGAAAATCGACCTCCGCGACTTTCTTTTTCCTTTTTTCAAGGTCTTCTTTCGTCTGCTCGACAATTTTTTGGAGGATATCAGGACCTTTATCGGCGAATAATTCTGACTGTGTCATTTCTGTAGATTTAATTATTAAATAGCCGGATTAAACATCGTTGGAACTCTCAATCATTCGCTTCAGTGCCTTATAAGCATTCCCCGATTTGATACTGTCTCTTGCCAAATCAACGGCGTTTTCAATTTCGTTGATGCGTCCGGATACGAGAATAGCGTAAGCGGCATTTAACACAACAATATCGGTTTGCGCCTCAGTGCCCTTGCCTTTCAGAATATTGGTGATGATTTGGGCATTTACCTCACTGTCGCCCCCCATAAGGTCTTCGAGCCGGGCTTTTTTGAAACCCAAATCAACCGCGCTCACCTCAGTACCTGTAACATTACGTCCTTTCGAATATCTGTAAAGATACGCTCTGTCTGTGGTGGTAAACTCATCGAGACCATCAAAAGAGTACACCGATATAGCTTGTTCAGTATCCAAATTCGACAGGATTTCCATGCACATTTCCGCGGTTTCCTGATTGAACGCGCCGATAACCTGCCGTTTTACTCCGGCCGGATTCATCAAGGGTCCTAAAACATTGAAAAACGTCCGCATTTTTAGTGCTCTGCGAGCCGGCATTACATATTTCATGGCCGGGTGAAATAAAGGCGCGAACATAAATGCGAGTCCTGTTTCGTTAAAACACCGCTCTACTTGTTCGGCAGGCAGGTCGTATTTTACACCCAGAGATTTCAGCACATCCGCACTGCCTGATTTGCTTGATACACTCCGGTTTCCGTGCTTTAAAACGGTAATTCCGGCACCCGCAACCACAAACATGGCTGCGGTAGATATGTTGAATGTCCCCGAAGCATCCCCGCCGGTTCCGCATAAATCGACAGCGCCATCTGTGTTTACGTTTACCGGCACGGCAGCCTGTCGCATCACATTCACGAATGCGGTCATTTCTTCGGCCGTTTCGCCTTTCTGACGCATCCCGAATAAAAAAGCAGCTGTTTCGGCCTCACTGACTTCACCATTAATTATCATTTTAAGCGCACTCTCGGCTTCTTCCGATGTAAGTGATTCTCCTTCAATAAGTAAATCCAGATATGTTGTAAAATTTTCCATTTTTGAAACAGGTATTATTTGATCAATCTTTTAAGTTCTGTGAGCAGCATAAGCGCTTCGATCGGTGTCATTCGATTCGGGTCGCTGGCCTTCACCTTATCTTTTAGGATTTGAGTATTGGGATCACTGTCGATTCCAAATAGCGAAAGCTGTGGTTGTTTTTCCTGTGGCTCAATGCGTTTTGCAAGTTCTTTTCCAGCTTTCTTTTTTTGGGATGCCGAAACCGAGCCTCCGTTAAGCGTTCCGTTTTTGTTGGTAATGTCGAGGCTGTGCTGTTCAAGATTATGTAAAATTTCGGTTGCGCGTTCAATGACCAAAACCGGAAGGCCCGCCATAGCAGCAACCTGAATTCCATAACTATGGTCAGCCCCGCCTTTGATCAATTTCCTCATGAAAATTACGCGTCCCTCGTGCTCTTTCACCTGAACGTTGTAATTCACAATGCGCTCGTACATAGATTCAAGCTCATTCAGCTCGTGATAATGTGTGGCAAAAAGGGTTCTTGCCGCCACTCCCGGCTGATTATGCAAATACTCGGCAAGTGACCAAGCGATGCTCAATCCGTCAAACGTACTCGTTCCCCTTCCCACTTCATCCAGCAAAATCAGAGAACGGCTTGTTGCATTATTGAGGATATTGGCTGCCTCATTCATTTCCACCAAAAACGTGCTTTCGCCGGCAGCAAGATTATCGGAAGCACCCACCCTCGTAAAAATCTTATCCACCAATCCGATTCTCGCGGATTCAGCAGGCACATAACTGCCGACTTGAGCCAAAAGAACAATCAATCCGGTTTGGCGCAGAATGATACTCTTACCCGCCATGTTCGGACCTGTTATGATCAGAATCTGCTCTTTTTCGGTATCCAAATGGATGTCATTGGGGATAAAAGGCTCCCCCATCGGCAATGTACGCTCCACTACAGGATGCCGGCCCGATTTGATTTCAATCAGATGACTGTCATCAACTACCGGCTTGCAGTAATTGTACTGAAACGCGATTTCTGCCAGACTTTGGATGCAGTCGAGTTGAGCCAGCGCATAGGCGTTTTGTTGGATGTCATCTGCGTATTCGGCTACAAATAATCTCAACTCATTAAAAATCTCGTATTCCAGGCTTTGGATGCGCTCTTCGGCGGAGAGAATTTTTTCCTCAATCTCCTTCAGCTCAGGCGTGATGTACCGCTCGGCATTCACCAGCGTTTGTTTTCGTATAAACGTATCCGGCACTTTCGCCGCATGGACTTTGGTTACTTCAATGTAATATCCAAAAACCTTGTTATACCCCAGTTTTAGCGAATTGATGCCCGTTTTCTGAATTAAATCCTGCTGAATATTCGCGAGATATTTTTTCCCGTTTCGGGCGATATCCCTGATTTCCTCGAGCTCATCAGAAAATCCATCTTTAATAATTCCACCATCTTTCAAGGATGCAGGAGGCTCTTCTTTGATGGCAGCAAAAATCCGCTCCTGAACCTCAATAAGTCCCTTAAGATTTTCACGGCACTTCGTTAATAAGCGGTCATCCATCTGCTGAAGCAGCATTTTTACGGGATTTATTCTCTCAAGAGAAAGCCTTAATTGCTGTAAATCACGCGCGTTCGTGCGGCCCGCAGAAATTCTGGAAATCAGGCGTTCGAGGTCATCAATCTGCTCGAGTTCATCCCTTAAACGCGAACGTACATCATGGTCGATGGTGAAGGTCTCAACGGCATTAAGGCGCTCTTTAATTTGGGGAAGCGATTTAAGCGGACGCATCACCCATTTTCTGAGTCCACGCGCGCCCATTGGTGTGCAGGTTTCATCCAGAATGGAAAGCAAAGTTCCCTCTGAGCCGCCCTCCTGCATTGCGGCGGTCAGCTCCAGATTCCGTTTCGTGGCCGCATCCAGCATCATGTAGCCGGTGTTGTCGAACGCGTAGAGCTTTTTGATGTGGCCAAGCGCTGCTTTTTGGTTTTCCCTCACATAATGAAGTAATGCTCCGGCCGAGATTTGGGCGATTTTCAACTCATCCACCCCAAAACCTTTCAGAGAATGGGTGTTGAAATGGTCTATTAACAGATTGTAGGTGTAATCGTGGTCATAAATCCATTCTTCCTGCTCGGTAATCACAAAGTGAGTGAGCCAGCCGGGCAACTCGTTTTTTACTTTCTTTGATATCAAAACCTCACTCGGAGAAATCACCTGCATGAGGGCATGCAGTTCGGTAACATCAACCTGACTAAGGGCAAATTCACCCGTAGAAATATCAGAAAACGCGATTCCGGCGGTACTGCCGCTCCAATGAATGGCACAGGCGTAGTTGTTTCGTTTGTGGTCGAGGAGTTTCTCGCTCATGTTCACACCGGGGGTTACTACTTCGGTGACCTCCCGATTAACAATTTTCTTTTTCTGCGCCTTGGCTTCGGCCGGATCTTCAGTTTGGTCGCACACCGCCACACGATGCCCGTTTTTAACCAATCTCGGCAAGTACGTATCAAGCGAATGATGCGGGAAACCGGCAAGCGGCGTCATATCTCCGCCGTTATTTCTTTTCGTAAGAGTGATGCCCAGTTCCTTGCTGATTAAGACGGCATCATCAGCAAAAGTCTCGTAAAAATCTCCCACCCTGAACAACAAAATTGTTCCGGGATATTTTTGTTTAATCTGATTGTACTGCCTCATAAGAGGCGTTTCCGTCTTCTTCATCACTCGGGTGTAAGCAAAATTTTAGCGCTCCGTTTCCAACCTGAATGATAGGGCTTTTGGATGAAAAGGTCATTTGCAAAATTAAGTTTGTGGGGGGGGGGTTTTGAGGGGTGGGGGAGGCTTGATATTGTGGTGCAAGAGATGTTCAATTATTTTGTTTACGCCAGACGTTCCAACCACCCCGTCATGCTGAGCAGACGGGTCTCGATGTTAAATTAGGACAACGTAATTTAGCCCGTCGTCGTCGAAGCATTGGTCGATAAGGACTTGATACTTCGTGCCATTAGTTA
>SLDG01000049.1 GCA_007125355.1 Balneolales bacterium
CGTTTTATGCCTTTCTGTTGCTCACTACAAATGTGATTTGTGTAAACCTTGCTGCCGTAGCAACTTTGATGCTTCAGGGAATACGGCCACGAACCTGGTACGAAACAAAAAAAGCAAGACGCTTCAACCAAATCGCCCTTACATTTTGGTTCATCCTTTTGATTGTACTTGCTGTTGTGATTTACATGGCTTGAGGTTTACAAACACCAGAGCCAAAATATAGATTCAGTGCCTCCCGGCGCAAACTGGTTTATTGCAGCATCCTCGTTGCAATCAAATCTTCCACAAATATGTCTCCCAATAGCCCAAGATGCGTCCCTGCCGTTTTGCCATTGGCTCGCTTGCAGCTAATGCGAGCTTGGGAGATTTCTCCCGCATGCTTTGTGTTTTTAGTTACTGTGGCAGTGATAGATTTTTTAGCTTTTTGAATAAAACCTGCGCTCGAAATAACAGAATCTTACAGTCCCTTTAGTTCCCATCCTTCGTGACTTAGTGCCTGCCTGCCTGCTGCAGGCAGTATTCAATACTTATTGTTTAATTCAATAGACTCGCGCTTAATTTTCGGGTGTATTCCTGTAAGGATTTCGTAAGGGATAGTGCCGGCAATTTTTGCCCAGCTGTCAGCGAGCATAGAATTGGGACCCAAAAGCTCAACCTCTGAACCGACTGTTAATGGTTCCTCTGAGAAAACCATCATGTAATCCATAGTAATCACACCAACCTGATTCAACATTTTACCGGCCGTGTTAACCTGAATTTTGTTGCTCAATGATCTCGGGATACCATCAGCATATCCAACGGGAATTACTCCGACATAGCCGTCTTTTTCAGCTTTCCATTTAGATAAATAACTAACGGCCATTCCTTTTTTTATGGGCTTAACAGCAATTAAATAGGATAGAAGAGATAAAACCGGCTTTAAAGGTGAATCAGCACCGGCCGGATGATATCCATAAACGGATATACCGGGACGCACCATGTCAAATTGTGCGTCAGGATAATTCAGTAATCCACCGGAATTCGAAGCATGCAGAATCGCCTCTGGTGCAAATGATCGGAATTCATCTGCAAGCGCGTGAAATATACCTAATTGATGATGCGTTTTCGGAGAATTAGGTTCATCCGCATCAGCAAAATGGGTCATGTATCCCGATGGTTTTATTTTCTTTTCAATGAGTTTGGATTTAAGGGATTTCCAATCCTTGGCATAAAAACCAAGACGCCCCATTCCCGTGTCGAATTCCAGATGAAATGAAATATTTTGGGGAAGTATTTCAAGTTCAGTAAAGGAACCAACTACAGCCGCTAATTGATGCGCTTCATAGTGTGATATAGTGGATTCGTTAACAGGCTCAAAAACAAGAATGGGCTGTTTTGCATTTGCCTTTCGTAGCTCAACGGCTTCTTTTACAGTAGCGACTCCATACCAATCGGCAAATTTTTCGGCAACTGGTATCAATAGTTCGGCTTTATGGCCGTAGGCATCTGCCTTAACTACAAAAAGAATGTGAGTGTTGTGGCCGGTAAGTGATCTCAGGTATTTAAAATTGTGGTCTAAATTACTGAGCGATATCAGCGCTTTAGTTTCATGTAAAACAGTGGAGTTTTTACTCATGTTCAATAACTATCGATAAATACTCGTCTCCTCTGATTATTTCCATTTCGATACTCTGACCCATTGGATTATTCTCAAACTGTGCCTTAAGCGACTCTAAACTTTCTACATTAACCCCATTAACTGATTGAATGATATCACCTTCGCTTAATCCTGCTATATATGCTGAAGACTCTTCAAGCACATTTGTAACCACTAAATCAAACATTCCTGCCTCAGTATCCCGGGCGAACTCAGCGGCAGCAAATCCCTCATGGAAAAACCGAAGTGTAATTTCACTGTCAGCTTCCGGCATTTCTTCTTCATCTTCTTCCGGAGTACGCAAAGCTTCCCATGGTTCTCTGGTAGCCCACTCTGAAATAGCTGGATTATCAAGACCTGCAAGGAGTACTTCCTTCTGTAGCTCTCTGCCATTTCTCCAAATTTTTACGTTAACCAAGTCTCCGGGACGATATAGCGCAATTTTTGCCTGCAACGCATTCGATTCGTTAACGGGCACATCATTAATGGTTAAAACCACATCATTTCGTCTTAAACCCGACTTCTGCGCCGCGCCATCCCGAACCGTTTCAAGAATTTCTACACCGGATATTTTTGGCATCCCCAATTCATTTGCGCGTTGCTGATTTACAGAACCAATTTGCACACCAAGAAAAGCACGCTGTACTTCCCCAAAAAGCATTAAATCACCGGCAATTTTGAACGCCATATTTATTGGGATTGCAAAACCGTATCCCTGGTGGGAGCCACTTTCGGTAGCAATGGCCGTGTTTATACCAATCAATTCTCCGGAGGTATTGACAAGCGCGCCCCCACTGTTACCGCGATTTATGGCCGCATCTGTTTGAATAAAATGCTCAATTCGCATTCTGTCGTTAATAATCTGCACGTCACGTCCCAGTGCACTTACAATACCAGATGTTACTGTAGAACGAAGCCTGAGTGGATTGCCAACTGCCAGCACCCAATCGCCGATATGCAGGTAATCGGAATTACCAAGAACAGCGTGCGGTAAATCCTGAGCATCAATTTTTATCACTGCTAAATCTGTTGAGGGGTCACGGCCAACCACTACCGCGTCGAACTCGCGCTTGTCGTGTAAAGTTACACGCAAGTTTCTGTCACTGCCAACCACATGATTGTTGGTTATTATAAAACCATCCGGGGAGAAAATAACACCGGACCCTATAGAACTTGAGCGGCCACGTGGCAGGAATCTATCCCAAAAAGGCTCATCAAAATCATGGTTTCCGTCATCAGGCAAATCATTTCTTCGGGTTGGAAACGAAGACTCGATATAGACAACAGTTGGAATTACAGCATCAACAATTTCTCTTACATTTATCGGAGCTGGAATTTCACTTATCGACCACTCTGCAGGCTGCATGCTTCTTTTTACTTCGGTTACTTCGATTTTTGTCGGGGAAGCCGTTGGGCGCAAATCCAGTTGAACCATCATTATCATGATGCCCAATCCGATTCCAATCATAATCAATAACAGGGATGCCAGTAAAAAATGATGCGTTTTCATGTATAAATCTAAGTCAGTAGTTGGTCAAATATAGCGTCAGATTTGCGGTCTCGCAAACCTTCAATGTGATGTTTCAGATACACATCTAAATGATTTACGAGCGATTTTAATTCCTTCTTTTCTATTTTCATATTCAATAAACGAGCAGACTTGCCTTCCATTGCTGTTCGCACATATAATGATTGTATTGGCTTCAGTTTAAATGATAATCCACTGTCGGGTTGAGTTGCAAGATTTCCGGAGGTAACGTTCATATAAAGGTCAGCCTCAACTGCATCATCCATCAACTGTAAGCCAAAGCCGTTAATTTCGGCGATTCTGAGCTGCAAATAGGGGAAAATATTCGCTGCGTTTACTTCGGCATTGTTCAACCATCCCAAAAAAGACTCAAGGAAATCATACAATTCAGGATTTGGCTCATTTTCGTGCGTGGCACCATCAATCAGTTCCAATAAAGCCATAGCAATAGAAAGTTTTTCGAAATCTGCTTGCAGTTTTATAGTAGAAATTTTAACCTCAGCCTGCTTAAATGTTTGCACCGACCGGTTCTCTTTATAGTAGAACATTACATTTAAAATAGCACCGAATCCAAGTATGCCCCCGTATTTACTTTTTCCCCGCTTTACCCCTTTTGCAAGTATAGCAGTTTTGCCATACTGCCGACTGAAGAACGTAATAATTTTACTTGATTCTCTGAAATCAGTCTGCTTAATAATAATGGCCGGTGACTCAATGAGCATAAGGAGGATTTAGACACAGGGATATCATCAAAATAATCACATATAAAGATACGGTTTCCATGTTTCATCTACCGTTTCTACATACTCTCTAAGAAATATTATATGCGTTGGCCTGTATGGTTTTCTTACCAGAGGCATAGCCGCCTCTTTGGGCGTTCGGTTACCTTTTTTGTGATTGCATTTGTTGCAGGCAGCTACAAGGTTTTCCCATGAATCCGCCCCCCCTCTGCTTTTGGGGATGATGTGATCTATCGTCAAATCATCGGTACTGCCGCAATATTGGCACGTGTTTGCATCGCGTTTTAGAATATTCTTTCTGGAAAGGACAATATTTTTATAAGGTATGCGGGCATAGCGGCGAAGCCTGATAACCAACGGATATTGAAATTCATTGTCTATGGTTCTTATTCTTTTCAGCGGATTTTCATGGATTAGCTCGGCTTTGTTCAAAAAAAGCAGCAAGAGCGATTTCTTAACGTTTACAACGCTAAGAGGCTGATAATCTTGGTTTAATATTAGAACATTACCATTAAGCATTTGTTATATCAATTGTTTAGCCACTTTATTCTTTGATAGCTCCTCTATTTTTTGGAATCCGCAATATTGCTCTGAAAGCCGACTATTGAAATCAAATTTTGAGCCAAAACGTTTCGTTTCGTCTATTAATTGCATTTGAACCATGCCGGAAGCGTGTAACAAAACGCCATCTCCCATATAAAAACCAATGTGAAAAATACGTCCGTTGTCGTTCCTGAAATAGAGGATATCACCCAATGATGCTTCATTTAACGGCACTTCGTATACCTTACAATAATCGTATTGCTGATACGCATCGCGGGGCATTTTTATATTATGAAGGCCACAAACAAGCTGAACCAATCCGCTGCAATCTATACCGGCCTCTGTTCGTCCACCCCATAAATACGGAACACCTAAAAAAGATTTTGCTGTCTCGGCTACATGGCTTTTAAGAAGCAAATCTCCTGTCTTTTCAGCAATGAATGTACCGAATGGAAATTCCAATTCATTATTTTGGTTTATGGCAATATGGCTTCCGGGTGGAATGAAAATTTTATTGCCATTGCCGCTTTTAGCTGAAAAAGTGGAATACGGTGAAATAATCACCCCGCGATTTTCTTTCCATTTGTTTAAAGCTTCTTCTGAAAGAGGATACATCTGAACCAAACTCACCCATCCCTCATAACCTTCGTAGTGCGCTTTTATCCGATACCAGCGACTTTTTTCCTCAAGTATATCCGCAGTCTCTCCAAGCAGCATCTGAGAAACCATCTCTGATGCATCATCATCCGATTTCCGTATCGGTACAACACCCGTACATGCAATTAAAGAGTTCACAAAAAAATATTTTTTAAATTGTATGAACTTTAATATGACATAATGAGGGTTTTACTGAAAACATACAAGTAAAATCTGGGTTAACATTCGGTTGGCGGGATTGAGAATTATCAATGCAATACAATGACATACTCATAACAAAATATAGTGTTTGGGATTTTATGCGTTTTTAGAACTCCCCTCTTTGCTAACTTCGTTGGCTCTCAACTTTATGATTACAATCTCAATATTTTTTGTTCATTTAGTTCATTTTGTATTGAACTTTATTGTTTTATAATCGTATTTTAGAATATGGAACAAGATAAATTAGACTATATAGAAGAATCAGCGCTCTTGTTTGAGCAGCTTGGAATGACACGCATGGTTGGCAGAGTATTCGGGTATTTGGTTGTATCCGATGAAGATGCCGTGAGCTTTGATCAAATACGGGAAGCGCTGCAAGCGAGTAAAGGCAGCATTAGCGCCACTACCCGCCAATTGATGCAAATAGGCTTTATCGAAGCCGTTTCAAAACCCGGTGACAGAAAAACGTACTTCAGAATATCCGGCATTGAAATTACCGATTTTTTGAGAGCAAGAATGCAAATGTTCGATTTGTTCTCAGAAAAAATGAATAAAGGAAGAAATCTCAAGAATCGTGAAGATGACGTATCCCAATGGCTTCTTGA
>SLDG01000179.1 GCA_007125355.1 Balneolales bacterium
GTTACAGATATGAGTTATATGTTTTTTAGGACCTCGTCCTTTAACCAGGATCTGAATGCTTGGGATGTGTCCAGCGTAACAAATATGCATGCAATGTTTAGTGAGGTGGTTTCCTTTAATGGCAATCTGAGTAACTGGGATGTGTCTAACGTGACAAATATGAGAGCCATGTTTCTTTATGCTTTTTCATTCAATGGTGATATTAGTGCCTGGGACGTATCCAACGTAACAATTATGAACAGCATGTTTGCTTATGCCACCGCCTTTAACGGGGATATCAGCAGCTGGGATATTTCCAATGTTACAACTATGGCATGGATGTTCGATAATGCCGTTTTATTTAACGGGGATCTAAGCGCCTGGGATGTTTCAAATGTTACAAATATGTGGAAAATGTTTGCTGATGCAAATTCATTCAATCAAGATATTTCAAATTGGGATGTATCAAGTGTTTCTTCAATGGGATCGATGTTTAAAAATGCCAGTTCCTTTAATCAGGATCTGAGCGGCTGGTGTGTTGAGCTGATAGAAACCGAACCCACAGATTTTGCCACTAACAGCGCATTACAACCAGAACATTTCCCAATTTGGGGAACCTGCGGTAGCACAAATATTGGCGAAGATAATCAGTTGATTACAGCATTTGCTCTCAACCAAAATTATCCAAACCCCTTTAACCCAACAACCCAAATTCAGTATGATCTCCCGGAAGCGGCGACTGTGCGCTTAGAAGTTTTTAATATGATGGGTCAAAAAGTTGCCACTTTGGTAAATGGTCAACAAAACCCCGGTCAGCATTCCGTTTCTTTCGGTGCCGCGAATCTGGCAAGCGGGGTGTATGTGTACCGCCTCACCGCGGGTAGTTTTGTGGAAACAAGAAAAATGATGCTGGTGAAGTAAGAAAAATCTCAAATAAAATAGACCTGTGATGCGCTACAGGTTTTACAAATCGATCCTGAAATTATAATAACCTTCAATCACATAATAATACCGATTATGAAAACCTATATTAAAATATGTTTTGCTCTTCTGACTATTTTAGTTCTTGCACTTCCTGCAACTGGATTTGCACAACTAAATAATGTTCCAATGATCGAATTATCCCATCAAGAAAATTCGATCGTTGATGTACCTACACGCATGTTGGTAAACCGAATAAATCACTCTAAAAACATGAATGATTTAGAGAAATATGCAGAAGGCTCCGGTGGGTTGCATGTTTTGAAAAATGGGCAAGTCATGATTAATCTGTTAATTGAAGCTTCTTCTGCTTCAGTTGAAAATAATCTGAAAAACGCAGGATTTCGAGTTTCAGTCAACACGGGAAGCATAATTGCCGGTTCCATCGAGATAAATAATCTGAAATCTCTGCTTGAAACTCCCGGAATTCTTCGCGTTGAATTAGCGGAGATGAAAACACTATCGCACAACCAATCGCTCACCGATGCGAATGTCCCGCCCGTACATGCCGGAGACCAATTGAGCATGCCGGTTACCGGAGCAGGTGTAATAGTGGGAATTGTTGATACCGGTATTGATTTCACGCATCCTGATTTTTCAGACGAAAATGGAACGCGAATTCAATATCTCATTGATGCTTCATCATTTGATGAAGAACCAACAATTTGGTCAAAATCTGATATTGATGAGAATCCGGGTGCAGTCTGGCACGAAGACTATAATGGTCATGGAACCCATGTTACCGGAACCGCAGCAGGTAATGGCAGTTTTAGTGAAGAATTTAGAGGCATAGCATTTGAATCCGATATTATTGTCGCTGGATTGGGAAATAATTTGAGCAATGTTAATATTATTACAGGAGTTGCCGCAATAAAAGATCTTGCATCTCAATTAGGTAAACCTGCAGTCGTAAATTTGAGTCTTGGTGGACATTTTAGTCCCCACGATGGAAGCTCTCTGTTCGAGCTTGCAATGACAGAATTGGCAGACGATGGCTTTATTATAGTTGCTTCTGCTGGAAATGAAGCCCTCAATTATATTCATGCTAATGCGGCACTACTCGAAAATGAATCCTACGAAATGAATTTAGTGACTCAAAGACAACCTTTAAGTATGGTTAGCTGGTTTACAAATAATTCTATTGAAGAAGTGAGATTAAAAGTATTTATTGATCCCGAAACACTGCTTGACGCAACCGACTGGGTACAATCAGGATCTGGTTCATTTTTTGAAATCGACTACAACGAAGAACTTTTTGCAGAAGTTCAAATTGAAATTGATGAACCCGGAAATAATGATAGTCAATTAGCCATGCAGATTATGTTTGATGATGAAACCGATTTTGGATTTGACCCGTTCAGCTTAATTTGGGTTGTTGAATTAAAAACAGGTAACGCAACAGGAACTGTACATTCATGGACTATAGGGAGGGGCATTAGATTTCATCCTTTAGATCTATTTAATAAAGGCGATTCGTTTATTGCCGGAAATAATTCATACTCAATTGGCTCGCCCGCAACTGCATTAAATGTAATCTCTGTGGGTTCATACATCACAAAAAATCAATGGATTGATATCAATGGAAATGAGCAGTTTGTATTCACCCGGAAGGACCCCTTTTTTGGGGGTGATCAGGTAGTTGCAACCGTCGGTAATAGATCTGATTTTAGCAGTATTGGCCCAACACGTGATGGGCGCCTTGCACCCATTATCTCAGCTCCCGGCGAAATGATTTTCAGTGTGCCATCTGGTAGCGCCAATAATCCTGAGAATCGCATTAACAGTGATTTATACCTTGCAAAGGAAGGTACCAGTATGGCCGCGCCACATATTGCAGGAATTGTAGCACTCATGTTACAGGTATATCCCGATATGTCTTATGATGAAGTAGTTGCCATACTCTCAGCAACGGCTCGTAAAGATGAGTTCACCGGTAGTACGGAAAATTACAAATATGGCTACGGCAAAATCGACGCCCACGCGGCCGTAAAGCTGGCGGCACAGTTGGCAACCAACCTGCCAGGCGAAACCGAGCTTCCGGAGCGCATCACCCTTGAGCAAAATTACCCCAACCCGTTTAACCCGATAACGCAGATTCGGTTTGCCCTGCCCACAAGTGAGCATATCACGCTCGATGTGTATAACGTACTGGGTCAGCGGGTTGCACGCCTGGCAAATGATTTATTTACAGCTGGCTCACATACAGTTGCTTTTGATGCATCTAACCTTGCCAGTGGAATGTATGTCTATCGCCTGAGCACCGAAAATGGGTCCGTGCTTACCCGGAAAATGACGCTTATCAAATAATAACGCTGAAACGCGTATTGCATGCTAACTCGTGCAATACGCGTTTTTATAAATTAAAGGAGCTACATTATGAACACTATAGTAAAATTAATGATTTTTGTACTTGCCGTCGGTATGACTTTAGGTTCATGTGACCGGCAGAGTGAACAGGAGCCAGATCTTGAAGCAGAATTGACCGAAGAGGCAGAAATGACAGAAAACAGACAAAAAATGGATGCCCCGCTCAGGGCCGAACTTCGCAAGCTTGACGCTGCAGAAGACAACGGGATGATCAGTTTTATGCTTGAGCTGAACCAAGACCCAACCGATGATCTGCGGGAAAAAATGACCGATGCGGGTGTGGAAATTCGAACCGAGCATAACCGAATTCTGACAGCCCGTGGTGGAGCAGACGCCGTCCGCAAATTATCCATGATGGATGAGGTCAAACGTATTGAAATGGCGCAGCGTGTTTCTCCCAGAGAGGAAGATTAAGTAAAATCAGTAATTGTTTCTGGCTATTTTTTAATTGTACTAAACTGAATCAGAATTAATGATTAGGGTTCAGGAAATGCTACTGCAGTTAGAGAGTTTTCGATTTCTCATGTTGTCGTTCAGTTACCATTTCCCAGACAAATTTTACACTTAAGTTTAACTCAGAAAAATCATGAAACAGTTAAAAATTGTTCTATTCACCACATTGCTTGGTTTTATTCTAATACAACCACCGCATTAGCCACCACCCCGAACACAATTTGAACCCCTGGGAATCAAGATCAAGCTAATGGCTAGTCCTTCGGGAATATTATGTATGGCAATAGCTACACTTATGAATACACCAAATGTAGAACTTTCACCATAAGAAACACCAACACCAATTCCCTCGGCAAAAGAATGGACGGTCATAATTCCAACTATCATTAGCATTTTAATGGCATTAGCACCGTGAATATTACCAATCGAAAAATCTTCTTTTCGATTTTGAAGTAATTTGTGAGCAATAATTACAAGTATAACGCCGGTTATAAGTCCAATAGTAGTTCGAAACTCTGTGTTTGGTACATCAGAAAGCAGAAAACCTTCATAAATTAAACCAATACTAGCACCCAGCATTAGTCCGGCAGCCAAAGCATTCCCATAACCAAGCCAACTTTTATTTATATCCTTAAAAAAGATGAAAGGAAATGCTCCAAAACCTGTAGTAAGCGCAGTGATGCTTGCAGCAACAAAAACCAATAAAATGGTAATATTTCCTTCAGCCGCTTTAATGCCCACCCAATATGCCGCCATAATTACAACTACTATCAAAAAGATAGAATATGCCAAATCACTAAAACTAAATTTCGCTTCTTTGTAATTCATAACACGTTGGTAATATTGAAATATTAGTAATTAAACTTACCAAATATTCCAATTTAGGACACACTATTTATGCTTATTAAGGATAGATGCAAATAAACGTGTAAAAATGTATAGACCATGGATCGTAATATGTAAAAAGATTCTGAATATTATTGGTCTATGGCTGAATTTTAATATACCTTTTTAGTTTTATGTAACACCATACAGTATTTTCGATTTTAGCATATAAGCGCTAAATTGGACCATTAAATAAACTGTTTTCAAAAGATTGTTATAGCATTTCTTCATCCAATATGTGTTGATTTTTTACTTATGAACTTTATTACTTTTAAAGCCCCTAGTGGAGTCATTTCAATTCTTTTTGAATTGGCTGAAAAGCATAATTTGATATTCAAATCAATTACAAAACCCGAAGAATTAAATGTAATGGATGAGAAATACCGCACATTGGTATTAGTATTTGATGGATTAGAAGATGAATTTGAATCTATTAAACTGAAAGTAGGCGGAAATGGTCAGCTACATTATATAAATGTAGAATCTGCTCCTAAATCGCCAAATAGTTATAATCTTGAAATAAGCAATCAATTTGAAGTAAAAAAGTTTTTTGAAGAATTAATTATAAAAGCTAAAGAAGCAACAGAAGCGGTATCATCGCCCAAAATATTAAGTCGCTTAGCGCTTCATGGGCTTACTCAAAGTGCACTAAAATATGAGAGAGAGCATGAAATAAGTGAAGTAATTCTTAAACAACGGTAATGTCCCTATACTTGTGTAAAAGTAGAAAAGGTGCTGCCTAAAGGTTAGATTTGGTTGTCACACAACTGATAACCTCTAAAACCAATAGGACAACACCATGAAGAACAAAGTAAAACCTTCTGAAGTCTTGAGCAATACCATTCAAAACCTAATAAACGGTAGCCAACACACAGATGAGCTGCTAACGGATTTACTACGTCTTGGAGCCGAACGTATCCTTCAGGAAACGACCGAAGCAGAAGTAGATGAATTCTTGGGCCGCGGCTGGTACCAACGCAGTCAAAATCCCCAAGGCGAGCATCGCGGCCATCGCAACGGCTACACTCCTGTAAGGTTTAAGACCACACAAGGGCCGATTACCCTACAGCGTCCCCGTATTCGCGATAATGATCAGCCCTTCCAAAGTGCGGTACTTTCACGCATTGACCGGTTAGAAGAGCGGTTGGTTAAACTGGCTACGGAGATGTATGTGCGCGGTCTTTCTACCCGAGATATCGAACAAACCCTTGTGGATGGCTGCGGCCAAGCGGTATTGA
>SLDG01000110.1 GCA_007125355.1 Balneolales bacterium
CAGTCAGGCAGGCCTGTCTTGCCGATGCAGTCAGGCAGGCCTGTCTTGCCGATGCAGTCAGGCAGGCCTGTCTTGCCGATGCAGTCAGGCAGGCCTGTCTTGCCGATGCAGTCAGGCAGGCACAAAGACACGAAGTTTCGCTTCGTGGGAATCGCTATCGCCTGGCTGCTGCAGGCAGGCTCGGTGCACGAAGGTAAGTTATTATTTTTATGTTTCAGCAAATTACGCTTCGAGAGTTAATTTGGTGTTTTTTGATTAATCAGAGCGCACTCAAAGTTATAAGGTTCATAAGATGGAATTTATGCATTCAGCCTTTTTTGCATCCACCAAACTATTAAATGTAGTAAAATCTCCGTGTACTAACATCAAACAAGCAATTTAACTGGTGTTTTATCTAGATGATGCAGTTCAATAGCTTAATGCTTTAGTGAGATATTATAATCTTAATCGTTCCCAAGTTATCAAAGTTTTACGTCGAAAAAAGTGGAACGAGTGATGTAGGTGTAAACATTTTATCTGGTGTTATATAAATGCTATTACCCAAAAACCTTAATCAAATAAATACAGATATGTTTAAAAAATTATCCCTTATAACACTTATTACTTTATTTATGTCTTTTACTGCATTAGCATGCAGCGATGATTCCTCAACAGGTCCGGATGCAGATGAACCAAGTATAGTAGAAATTGCTGCTGATAATGAGGCATTCTCTACCTTAGTAGATGCACTTGTAAACACCGGAGTCGTGAGCGCTCTTGAAGGAGACGGTCCATTCACAGTTTTTGCTCCAACAAATGATGCATTCGATAACCTGCCTGAAGGCACGCTTGAATCTCTGAGTAATGATCAACTTGCTGAGATTCTTACTTACCACGTAATACGTGCTGAGATTTTCTCTTCAGCGCTTCAGCCTGAGCAGTCTGCAACAACGCTAAGTGGCGAGGATATCTTTGTAACAGTCGGAAACGGGGTGCGAGTAAATAACAGTGCTACAGTCGTAGATGCTGATTTGGCTGCAAGTAACGGAGTAATCCATGTTGTCGACGGAGTTATACTTCCAGATGCTTTTGGTGACATTGTCGATAATGCTGCAAAGCGTTATTTCCTCAGTTCCTTGGTGGAAGCTGTGGTAACAGCCGACCTTGCCGGTGCATTAAGCAATGAAAGCGCAGAACTTACAGTCTTCGCTCCAACCAACGAGGCATTCGAGGCAATTGCTGATGTGGCTGCAGGGCTTACTGTCGAAGAACTTACGAATATTCTTCTCTACCACGTAGTCGATTCACGCGTACTTTCTACTGATCTGGCAGCGGGTGAACAAACTGTTCAAACGCTCAATGGCGAGTCAATTACTATTAATGTTGGCGATGGTGGTGTAACAGTAAACGGTTCTGCATCAGTTACCGCTGCAGATGTAAATGGTACAAACGGTGTTATTCATGTTATCAACGAAGTGCTGTTACCCTAATTGTAATACGTAGTACGCCGATTTAATGTGAAGGCTTCGATGTTTTGTCGAAGCCTTTGTTTTTTCTGGCCTATCGCAATTCCAAAATTAGTGCTTGTCTTCCGCTGATTTCGAGATTTTGGCTTAAATCAAATATCTGAGAAGAATACACGTCTTTCCCACTGCTGTAGTTCGACAGCATTTCTGAGTACCGATTCAGGTTAAGGCTTTGACTGTATTCCTGCCCGTTGAGCACAATCATCACTGTTTCGTCTTCATTATGTCGGAAATACACATAAATATTTCTTTCGGGCACAAAATGAGTTAACCGACCTGTGTGTATTACATCTTTGTCTGCGCGCCAGTGGGTAAGGGTTCTCAGGTAATCGAAGACCTCAGTAACAGGTAATTCTCGTTTTTCGCCAAGCTGTACTCTGCCCTCATGCGTAAATGCGTTAATTTCATCACCGGGCCATCCGCCTGGGAAAGGCGGCCGCTTAAACGGGTCTGATGTCCCACCGCCCATATCGAACATCAATTCAGAACCATAAAAAATTTGTGGGATACCTCTTGTGGTTAGAATAAATGCAATTGCCATTTTGAATTTGTCGGGATCCTTACCAACCGTTTCAAAATATCTCCATAAATCATGGTTATCAAAAAAGATGACATTTAGTAATGGGTCAACATACAGGAAATCCTGACTGAGTACGTAGTAAAGCCTCATAAGCCCGGTATCCCAGCCCGGCCCTTCGTTAAAAGCGCGGGTCAGGGCATCATAAAGGGGGAAATCCGTAACGCTTGGCAAAAAAGAGTTGTAATCCCCTGAAATATGAGAATAATGCTGCCACCAAGCAGTAGTTGGCACGTTGGGCATCCAAACTTCTCCCACAATATTAAAATCGGGGTACTCTTCTAAAACCCGACGCGACCATTCTGCGATGTAATCGGTATATGGATATGCATGTGTATCCATTCTAATGCCGTCGATGCCGCTAAACTCCACCCACCAGATCGTATTTTGAATGAGATAATCGGCAAGCAGGGGATTTCGTTGGTCTAAATCGGGCATTTCATCCACAAACCAGGCTCGTATGAGACGGTTATAATCACTTTCAGAGGCATAGGGATCCATTAAAACACTCGTCCGGTAGTTGGTATTACCATAAATATCCTGATCATGAATCCAGTCGCTGCTTGGTAAATCTTTTATGAACCAATGATGCGTTCCAACGTGGTTATGAATCATATCCATGATGAACTTCATCCCCATATCCTGAGATTTTCTGACTAATCGCACAAAATCTTCATTAGTACCAAATCTGCGGTCAACTTTGTACATGTCGGTCGCGGCATAGCTGTGGTAAAATCCCGCTCCGATTTCGTAATTGTAGGGCATATCATTTTCGAAGATGGGATTCACCCACATGGCTGTCATTCCCAAATCTTTGATGTAATCGAGGTGATTGATAATTCCCTGAATATCTCCTCCTTTACGTGCGAATGGCTCGTCCATGTCAACTCCCTCAATCATTCCGGGAACTTCATCAATAGAGGGATCGCCGTTAGCAAATCGGTCGGGCATGAGAAGGTAAATCACGTCACTGCTGTCAAATCCCTGATGACGGTTTTCAGAGCCTTGTCGTTCTTTTACTTCGTAATCTATGGTTATAGCGTCGTCTCCGTCAGTGAAGGTCAGCGAAAGTGTTCCGGGCTGAGCAGCAGGGGTAATATCTACATAAACAAAAAGATAATTCGGGTTTTCGGTTTGCACCGCTCTGCGTAATTCAATACCGGGGTAGTCAAACGATACTCTCGTGGTTCCGATATTGTCTCCATACACCAATAATTGAATCTCAGTTTCATTAAAACCGGTCCACCAAAATGGTGGTTCGACACGTTCAATTTCAAAATCTTGTGCAAAAAGGGTGCTTAGTGAAAGTAAGAAGATAATGAGCGTAGAAAAGACGTATTTCAACATGTTAATTTGAATTAAGGCTGAATTAGATTCGTATTTTAAGCGTTATATTTTCTGCAATAGCACTTTAATAAAATTTTTATAACGACTAAAAATAGTTAGAACGTACCAAATATAATGTATTTCCTATTCAGTCGTTTGTGTTTATGAGAAAAATTCTCAATTTAAGCTGTTTAAAATAAGCCAACTTTTTATATGTTTCTTAAAAGCAATATTTTCCGGTTAACCTTTCTATTGATATTATTTTCTTTTTCTGAAATTGGAACACCAATCGCCCACGCAATCCAAAACCAAAACGATGAATTGAGAATTGCCCGCATTCAGTATCGTGGCGGAGGCGATTGGTATAATGATCCTTCTTCGTTAACCAACCTGTTACGTTTTGCAAAGCAATATATTCCCATTTCTTTCAGCGAACGTTATGATGATGTGGCCATTGGCAGCCGTGATTTGCATCGGTATCCTTTTGCATTTATGACCGGGCATGGCAATATTACGGTTAATCAGGCAGAAGCCGCCAATTTAAGGGAATTTGTTGATAATGGAGGTTTTTTATACGTGGATGATGATTATGGATTCGATCGCTACATTCGGGAGGTATTCAGCATTATTTTCCCGGATGAGGAATTGATAGAGTTGCCGTTTAATCACCCTATTTATAATCAGGTTTTTAATTTTCCGGATGGTTTGCCCAAAATTCACGAACATGAGGGAAATCCACCACAGGGATTCGGCATTTTCCGTAATGGCAGACTCGCGGTTTATTACACGTATCAGTCTAATCTTGCAGATGGATGGGCTTATGATGTGCATGATAATCCTGACCATATTGTGCGGGCATCCCTCGAAATGGGTGCAAATCTGCTCTTTTACGCGTTCACCAGCGACAGATAACGTGAGTTAATCGCGTCAGAAATATTATTATGCAATCTATTGAATAATCCGGGTAAATGTCCATAATTGAAAGATCCGAATATAAGCCGCCATTTTTCGCTTCTAATGGGCACGTGCAGACCATTTACCCCACACTCTTGAGGCGCGTAAATGGGGTAAACTACCGAAGAGAACGCTTAGAAACGCCGGATGGTGATTTTTTAGACATCGATTTTTCAGAGATAAAGTCAGATAAAATAGCGGTAATTTCGCACGGTTTAGAAGGCAATTCGTATAGGGCGTATGTTATGGGGATGGTACGGTGTCTGAACAGATACGGATGGGATGTCGCCGCCTGGAATTTTAGAGGATGCAGTGGTGAAATAAACCGAAAACCAAAATTCTACCACGGTGGCGCTACATACGACCTTGATGTCGTAATAAAGTATCTGACTGAAAACTATAATTACCGCCAAATTCACCTGGTTGGATTTAGTATGGGGGGAAACATCAACCTCAAATACTTGAATGATTACAAAAATGAGTTGCCGGATACACTTCGGGGCACGGTTTCATTTTCGGTACCTTGTGATTTGGCTTCATCCGCGCAAAAAATCAGCACCATTGCAGGCGGGCTTTACATGAAACGGTTCGTAAAAATGCTGAAAGATAAAATGAAAGCTAAAAGCAAGCTCATGCCGGATCAAATTGATACAAATGGGCTGGATGACATAAAAACCTTCGAAGAATTCGACAACCGATACACGGCTCCATTACATGGTTTCAGAGATGTGGAAGACTACTGGGAAAAAGCGAGTTGCAAAAATTTACTTTCGAACATCGAAGTGCCGTCTTTAATTGTGAATGCGAAAAATGATCCCTTTTTAACCGAATTTTGCTTTCCTATTGAGCAAACACGGCAGAATGAATATGTACACCTGGAAATACCCGATAATGGCGGGCATGTGGGATTTATCCGCTTTGCTGATTCCGGAGTTTATTGGAGTGAGAAAAGAGCTGTTGAATTTTTAAAGGAATGTGGGTCGCGTGGGTGATCACGCGGATGTCGCGGATTTTCGCAGATTTTTTGGCTGGTGAGCTTTAGTTGCCAACTATGATTTAGAAAACTCTGTATCATTCTGGTATTAGAATACAGCGATAACATTGGCTAAGGTGACATGCTTCAGAGAAGTATCCCCTTTGTAACCACACCATATCACATTATAATGTGAAAATCATTATATTGTAGTGTCATAACTCATAAAGTTTATTCAAAATCACACTATAATGTTAGTCACTAAGCTTGGAAAACACATTAAAGAGCGGAGAAGTACCCTCGGCATTACGCAACCTGACCTTGCTGAGATGGCTGCTATAAGTGTTAACACGCTCTATAAAATTGAGACCGGACAGGCAAATCCAACCATAAAAGTACTAAGTAAAATTCTGGATATTTTGGGTTTGGAACTTACTGTATCAATAAAAAATACTGAGTTTTAAAAATGCGGGCAGCAAATGTTTACAGAAATGGCGAATTAGCAGGTGTGCTCATCAGGCATAACA
>SLDG01000349.1 GCA_007125355.1 Balneolales bacterium
AAGCGATTCCCACGAAGTGAAATTTCCACGTTAGCCGCGTTGAAGTTGAAAAATCGTGCTCAGGGTACTTAGGTACCCTTCCGCTGATTTTCCCCCTTCGCCTTGCTAACAAGAAAATTTCCCCGAATTAGTCGGGGCAGGCTTTGGTGAATAATTCGGGTTAATAAAGTGTAATAGTGCTTTGATTTCGCTCAGGATTTACTCAGCCATTCACGAATAAGTTTAACGTATGGTAGTGGGTTTAAAGAGGTGAAGAACATCTTTACTGAAAGGTGCTGAGATGGAATCAACAGAGCAAATAGGGGATAACTTGTTGAAATTGCTAATACGCTGGCAACAGCTGCTCCGGCAGGCCCGTAAATAGGTATGAGGATAAAGTTCAGACCGATATTCACAATAATGATATAGGCCTGAAATACTACATTTATTTTGAACCGTCCTTCAGCATACATCCATTTACTCCATGCCATACCGTAGCTGAGTACTACCACCGACCAAACTTTTATGGCCAAAATTATGCCTCCTTCATCAAACTCCTGTCCAAAAAGAAATACCATCAGCCAGTCGGCAGTAAATGTTAGAACTAAGCTTATGCCAACAGATAGCCAAAATAAAAAATCAAATAAATACTGCAGACGTTGATAGTAGATGGATTCCCCGAACGAACGGGCCTTTATTATTGCAGGGAATAATGATGCGCTAATTATAGTTGGTAATAAAATTACAGCTTCAATTATACGCGAAGCTGAAGCGTAAATGCCTACTTCGGTTTCCCCAAGCATAAATTTTATCAAGACTTGGTCAATTTTAAAGTAAATCATGGCCATTACTGTAATGAGCATCAATGGCCACGAGTTTTTCAGCATAGATGCAGCGTATTTAAAACTGAAATACCGGAAGTAGGACTTGTTACCCTGACTTATATAAGCATATAATAAAAATGAGGCAAGCGACACAATATCAATAACATATACAAGCACAAAGTAGAAAAGTTCTGCACCGGTAAAAATGAAATAGAGTTTCAAAATACCCGATAGAGCGAGTTGCAGAATTTTACAAAGAGAGATGAACTTGGCCATTACTATAGAATGGAACCACGACTCTATAACAATAAATGACTCGAAGATGATACTTGCCGCAATTAGAAGAATATAGAAATTTGTGGTAGGCTCGTTGCCAGTAAAAGGTAAGATTAGTGCAATTGTACCGAATGATATCAAACCCGACCCTACCTTTAACCAAAAACCGGTACCCAAATACTTTAGTTTTCTGTCGGGCCTTAAAACCAACTCACGTACCATCACTTCTTCCAGTCCTAATTTAGATAAAGCGGCAAAAATTCCTGAAAAAGCCAAAGCAAAAGCAAGTATACCAAATTGGTCAGGCCCAAGATACCTGACAACATATATACCAATGAGAAAGTTGGAGATAAGCCTTAGAAACTGCTCAGTAAACAACCATGACGTATTCGAAGCATATCTGCGAATTCCCTGATGATTGGCCACCTTAGTCCATAAATATTTTATTTTCTTAATAAAACTACCCAAAAGGCTTGCTTGGTTAATAAATATTAATTATATTTAATTAAGATATTTTAATATAGCGTCAGTCATAAGCACTATTGTTATTGCTAAACAACTGGCGGGCTTTTAATAAAAGTCACTGCTCTTTAAAAACACGAATTAAAGAATTAAGTAGCAATATAAATTATAGAACCCGACAGCCATGAAAAATACGATATTAAATAATACAATCATCATTTTGTTCGCATCAATACTGGCATTTTCATGCAGTGCTCCGAAATCAGCCGATGATGATTCTGTCAAAGATGGATATTTAGGGATGAATGTGCCTAAAACTTTCACCTACAGCACTACTAAAAATATTGGATTACAATTAGATGCAAGAAGTATTGCATCTACGGCAACTGTAGCTGAGGTTTACAATGCAAATCCGCACAGCAAAGAAGGCAAGAGAATCGGAAAGTTTTTTATTTCCGGTGGCAGAACATTTACGGCCGCACTGAATGTACCATCTCATTTGCAGGAAGTTTGGGTAGTTTCAAGGCAAACAGACGGCGTAACACTCTCGCATCAGGTGCCGTTTTTTGGCAGCTTGGCAACCGTTGACTTATCGGTGATAGGAGAGATGGCTTCTAGTATACATAGCATTGGCTCCGGAACGCCGGCTCCGTCTTGCACAACGGGTTGTGATGAATTCGTAAGTGGTAACGGTTTGTCTGTTACAGACGGCCGCACATATTGTGTACCACAGGGAGAAGTACTTACTGGCGATATCCACTTTAGCGGACAAGGTGG
This sequence comes from Balneolales bacterium, assembly GCA_007125355.1. Classification (GTDB taxonomy): domain Bacteria; phylum Bacteroidota; class Rhodothermia; order Balneolales; family Cyclonatronaceae; genus SLDG01. The sequence continues at coordinate 2,319 of SLDG01000349.1, forward strand.
CACTATTCAGGTATGTGGAACAATGCAGGTTCAAAATTTTAATGTAAATGGCAATCCATCAACATTGGAAATATTAATTGGTGAGACCGGTGTGCTGCAAGCAAGTACTCTGAACATAAACAGCAGAGATGCACTGTTAGTGAATCATGGTGTGTTGCAGATATCCGGCGGACTTTCCTTCAATTACCGTTTTGAAAATTACAGTGAAACGAGCCTGTCGCCATTTAATGTGAACAGCAATGCAGGTGAATTCTACAATGAAGGAACATTGAACGTCAGCGGAAACTTCAATAATAATAATTGGGTACACAACAGAGGTACAATTAACACAACGGGTAGCTTTAATAATAACGGGAACTCAGAGCTCATAAACGAATGCCGTATCATTGCGAACAATGATTTCCACCAGAACGGTATAATGGAACATCTTGGGTATATCAGGGCCAACAATACCGTTTACATACAACAAGGGGGTAACGGCTCTTCTGTTCTGGGTAACCTGTCGTTAATTAGTGCCGACCGCGCATTCATTAATCGTCCACTAACCGGGCCAACTTCGGGGGGTTATGCAAGGTTGGATATCGACTCACAAATTCAGGTGAATGGTGGCGGCCAGGTAAACGGGCTTATTGATTTGTGTGTGGAAGAAGGCCAGCTGATCAATAACGGCAGTATAAAAAATACAGTTACATTCTGTGAGGCTTTTATTCCTGCTAATGAGTGTAATCCCGGAAGTGGTAGTACTCCCGGTGATGAAGATGACGGTGGAGACCCCGGTGATGATGAATTCCCTGATGATCCGGATCGCTTCTTTAATAATCCGTTCCCTGCTGATGGAGTGTTTGGAACACTGGCCTACGAAGATTTGTGGCCAAGTTATGGCGACTTTGACATGAACGACCTTGTTGTAGGTTACCATATCAATGAAGTCACAAATCAGGATAATGAAATTGTAGATATCGAATTTACCTGTGTAATCAGGGCGCTGGGTGCAGGCCTTGACAGTGGGTTTGGGGTAGAATTTCCTGTGTCTCCATCACGAGTTCAAATGGTAGAGGGTGTTCGATATACTGAAAATATTATTGAAACTCTGCCTAATGGAGCAGAAGCGAATCAAAGTAATGCGACAGTAATTTTCTGGGATAACTCGGCTTATGAAATGGGTAAGTTTGTTAATACAGAAAACCCAATGGATCATGTACAGGAAGATACCCTCATGATTCGAATTACTTTCAACCCACCGGTTACTAGAGATGAACTTGGCAACGCGCCATATAAACCATTTATTTTTGTAGATAATAATCGAGGCCTGGAGGTTCACCTGCCCGGAAATGCTCCCACCTCTCTTATGGATCAGTCTTTTTTCGGACTCCATGATGATGATTCTGATCCATCTCAAAACAGGTTCTTTGTGAGCCGGTCTAACCTCAACTGGGCTATAAACATCCCGGAAACCATTCCATACCCGCTAGAGCGAGTAGAAATAACAGATGCCTATCTGAACTTCAGGGAATGGGCCGAGAGCGGCGGTGAGGTATATCAGGACTGGTACCTCGACCTGCCGGGCTACAGAGTACCTTCAAAACTCTACATAAGACCATAAGCTAAACACATATCTTATCTTATCAGGGAGATGTTCCGGAAGGGGCATCTCCTTTTTTTGAAAAGGGAAAAACAAACGTACATAATCCGGGTTTAAGGAGACCGGCATTAATCGTATATTTGGGCTTCATAATTATATACCCAAAGCTTTGATTGTTCAAACTGGAATTTCAGAGCTTATCAATATTCAAAACTTAAAGTATTTCGAACTATTATGGCAACAAACAGAACACTTACTATTTTAAAACCCGATTGCGTGCGCAAAAACCTGCAAGGTGCTGTTATTAAACAAATTCAGGAAGCAGGCTTTAAAGTTGTAGCTTTGAAAATGATCAGACTAACTAAAGATACAGCCGGTGGATTTTACGAAGTGCATAAAGAACGTCCTTTTTACGGTGAGCTTTGCGATTTTATGAGTTCAGGCCCTTGCGTTCCTATGATTCTTGAAAAAAACAACGCTGTTGCAGATTTTAGAAAATTAATCGGTGCAACAGATCCGGCTGAAGCTGAAGAAGGAACCATTAGAAAACTTTATGCCGACAGTAAAGGTGAAAACATCGTTCACGGTTCTGATTCAGATGAAAACGCGGCTATCGAAAGTGCGTATTTCTTCCCAAAGTCAGAAGAAGTAGCTAATTTAGCATAATATTATGCGGCTCTGTGTCTCAATTTTTTTTATAATCGGCCTTATTGCCGGTTGTGACGCAACAGAGCAAGATTTCGATAAACCGGACGAAGTTGCTGAGCAGTCTCGTCCGGTTAAAACCGGCGCTTCGGTACTGCTCAATTCCTATCTCGATGAGCTGAAAGGCCGGAATATTGGCTTGGTTGCCAACCCAACCGCTCGTGTGGGCGATACCCATCTGCTCGACACATTGTTGGCCATGAATGTCAATATTGTGGCTTTATTTGCTCCTGAACACGGCTTCAGAGGTGACCGCCCTGCCGGTGAGGAAATAAGTGACGGGATAGACAACGAAACCGGCCTTCCCGTGTTTTCGCTTTACGGAAATACCCGCAAACCAACTCCTCAGATGCTCAAAGAAACCGATCTTCTAATTTTTGATATGCAGGATGTGGGAGTTCGTTTCTATACATACATTTCAACCCTTGGGCTTGTTCTTGAAGCTGCGGCTGAGCACGATGTAAAAGTCTGGGTGCTGGACAGGCCAAATCCTCTTGGCGGGGAGTATGTTTCAGGATTTATGCTTGAGGAAGAGTTTGCTTCTTTTGTGGGGATGTTTCCTATCCCCGTAGCGCATGGTATGACGATTGGCGAGCTTGCCGGAATGATGGTATCCCAAAATTGGGTCGAGTTTGATAGTGAGCCCAATCTAAAAGTAATCCCCATGCAAAATTGGCATCGCGATTTGGTTTGGCCTTATACAGAACTTGATTGGAGGGCGCCATCTCCAAATTTGCCACATTTTTCTAATGCGTTGGTATATCCGGGGACATGTTTTATTGAAGGAACAACACTATCAGAAGGCCGTGGCACGCCCGAGCCGTTTATGTTGGTGGGTGCGCCTGAAATGCAGATACCGGACAGCACATTGGCGCGAATAATGAGTGCCTATCCTGTCTTGCTGGAGCGCAGGGCTTTCACTCCGCTCACAATTCCCGGAGTGGCAAGTAATCCCAAGTTTGAGGGAAAAGCTGTAGAGGGATTATTGATAACTCCGCAGACATTAAATCCTGTAGCCCTGCGACCGGTCGAATTTGGATTGGAGCTTACCAGAGAAATGCTAAGATATACACCCGGAAGTTCTGTGAACCGGTTTATGTACAACTTAGCTGGGACAAGGGATATTGATGCATTTTTTGCTTCTTATAAACACCCCGCGTATTGGTGGGTCGATGATGTAAATGAATTCCTGAAGCTTAGAGAACCATACCTTCTCTACGAGTGAAATTTGAAGAGCAGAT
>SLDG01000229.1 GCA_007125355.1 Balneolales bacterium
GCCGACAGAGCGGGAGTTGAAAAGCTTGCCGGATTGCATGTGCAATCTCAATCAGGAGCTATGATACCTGTTGCCGACTTGGTTGATGTGCAGGAGCGCATCCCCGGGAAAAGTATTTACAGGAAAAATCAGCGCCGTGTAATTTATGTTCTGGCTGAAGTAGCCGGTGAAATCGAGAGTCCGGTATATGCCATTCTGGATGTAAAAGACAGAATAGACAATCTGGATGTGCCTGCCGGATACAGCAGTGAACAACTCTTTGCCGCGATGCCATCCGGAACCGAAAATTTTGCTGTAAAGTGGGATGGAGAGTGGCAGATAACACTTGAGGTTTTCCGGGATTTGGGGATTGCTTTCGCTGTGGTTCTCATTATCATTTATATTCTTATAGTGGGATGGTTTCAGGATTTTGGAGTGCCAATCGTAATGATGATTGCCATTCCGTTGTCACTAATCGGTATTCTTATCGGCCACTGGCTTACGGGAGCTTTCTTTACCGCTACTTCTATGATTGGATTAATTGCACTTGCGGGGATAATGGTAAGAAACTCAGTCTTGCTTATCGATTTTATTCAAATCAGCCTGAGTCAAGGCCAAACACTAAAGGAATCAGTTATCGAAGCCGGTGCGGTTCGTACCATGCCCATACTGCTCACAGCCGGAACCGTTGTTATTGGTGCTATTGTAATATTATTTGACCCGATATTCCAGGGACTGGCTATATCACTTATGGGTGGTGCCATTGCATCAACCGCGCTTACGCTCATTACGGTACCATTGATTTATTTCATGGTAAAAAACCGTTCTGCTAAAAAAGCATCATAATTCTAAATACAACTTGATAGCCGCTTTCTGGTGAGGGAGCGGTTATCCCACTAAAAAAAGTAACCTATTATGAAATTATTAATGATTTTAAGCGTAGCCGAATACGCCGACGATGTTCGCAAAATGATGACACAACATAATGTTCCTGTGTATAGTGAAACAGAAATGCACGGATTTCATACCGAGCAGCACAAACCCGATATCCGCTCATGGTTCTCTCAGGGCGACCACGGGGTGTACTCCATTTTGTTTTTTTCTTTCCAGGATGAAGCTACCGTGAACAATATACTCGAAGAGGTAAAAACTCAGAATGAAGCCTGTTCAGAAGAGCGCCATAATCCATTCCACGCGTATGTTCTTGGTGTTGAACAGTTTGTGTAGTGACGAGTGCTAAAAATTTTGATTAGGGATGATTACTATCCCCAAAAGTTGTTGTCTCAGCTTGATGTAAATGACCTGAAATCTGCGTAATTTTGCTGTATAATTAAGCCGAAGTAGCTCAGCTGGTAGAGCAATTCACTCGTAATGAATAGGTCGTCGGTTCAAGTCCGATCTTCGGCTCAGTTTACCTTTATAAACAGATATTTTTTTGGGAATATTTAGGGATAGATCATTTTAATTTGGGTTTTTAGAAAGAAGATGCTTTTTTAGAGGTTGTTCAAAACAAATGCTCTAAAATCCCACATGAACTACCTCGATTGGATTATAATTTTTCTTTATGCCGCCGGGCTGATATGGCTGAGTTACTATCTCAGTAAAGGCCTCAAGACTACCGATGACTATTATTTGGGTAACAAAACATTTAAGTGGTGGCAGGTAGGGCTGTCGACAATGGCTACGCAGCTTGGGGCAGTTAGCTTTATTTCGGCACCTGCTTTTGTGGGCCTGCGTGAGGGCGGTGGTTTACAATGGCTGACTTACGAGTTTGCTGTGCCCTTGGCTATGATTCTGTTGTTGGTTGTTATTTTCCCGCCGTTGTATAAATCGGGTGTTATAAGCATCTACACCTACCTTGAGCACCGCTTCAACAAACTAACCCGAAAATTACTGAGTGGAGTTTTTCAGTTTTCGCGCGCTTTTGCCGCGGGCATTACCGTGTATGCAGTGGCTATAGTTCTGGAAGCCGTGTTCGATATCCCCCTTTGGATCAACATCATAGCTGTTGGCGTAATTGCGCTCTTGTATGATTATTTGGGAGGGATGAAAGCCGTTGTCATATCCGATGTTATTCAGATGGGTATTTTGTTTTTGGGATTTATCCTCTGTAGCTACATCGCGTATGATTTACTTGGCGGATGGGATGAGTTTATTGAACATCTCGATCGTGACCGCCTGAATGCGGTAGATTTTACGGCTACAGGATTGGGTGATGGCCGGGAATTCGGATTCTGGCCTATGGTGTTTGGCGGCTTTTTCCTATATGCGGCATATTACGGGTGCGATCAAAGTCAGGCGCAGCGTATTCTTGCAAGTCAGGATATGAGCCATGTACGCAAGGCGCTGATGTTTAACGGTTTTTTTCGGTTTCCAACGGTCATTTTGTACTGTGTCATGGGGTTGCTTATTGGGACTTTTGCGCTCATGACCCCGGCTTTTCTCAGTCAAATTCCTGCTGATCGCAGTGATTACATGGTGCCTGTATTCATTGTGGAGTATTTGCCTAATGGCCTCATTGGTTTACTTGTAGCAGCTATAATGGCGGCGGCTATGTCTTCTCTTGATTCCGCTTTAAACTCGCTTAGTGCTGCCACAGTCGAAGATTTTGTGATTCCCGCAAGAGAACAAGTTCCTGATGCAAAAGAGCAGTTTTGGCTATCAAAAAAATACACCGTTTTCTGGGGAATAATCTGTGTGGTATTGGCTTTTGCCGCCGGTAATATTGCACCAACCATTATTGAAGCCATCAACAAAATAGGTTCACTTTTTTACGGTCCTATCATTGCAACTTTTGTGCTGGGTATGTTGACAACTTCGGTAACCGCCCGAGCCGTGAATTTTGGCATTCTCGTTGGGGTGCTGCTCAATTTTATTTTATGGATATTTTTTGAGGATCAGATTTTTTGGTTTTGGTGGAATTTTACAGGATTTGCTTCTACAGCAATCACAGCAATTTTATGGAGTTTACTGAGCCCTTGTAAGAACAAGATAAAATTAATGGAAGCAGAAGAGATTGTGTCTAATAACATTAAAGAAACTATTCTATTGGCAGCCTATTTTATTTTTATTGTTACCCTGAGTGTGTCCATAGTATTTTGGTTGTAATTATACGGTCTCTTACAGAAGGCTTTTTTTCCGGATTTTCCCCTCACCCAATTTTGAGGGAGTATAGTATTTGTATAAATTAATAGTAACCATTGGTTTATCTTGTTTAGCCTATATTATCAAAATGTTGGGCGATTAAACTATATTGAGTAACGAACTATTTGTTAGTTAAAATCATTAGCAGTATTCTTTAGAAGTTACTTCAGGAATTGGAGAATTTAGTGTGCAGGTGCTTGTTCATTTTTATGTTTAGTAGAAGTGGTGGTTGAAAAACTCAATTTCCTGAAAAATTTTTATTACTTACCATTTATCAATGGCAGAAAAACATACCTTAGAAAGAGAACTCGGGCTGACCTCCATTATTGCAATTAGCATGGGAGCAATGATTGGCAGTGGTATTTTTATCTTGCCTGGTTTGGCTATGGCAGAAGCCGGTCCGGCTGTTATCCTTGCGTTTGTAATTGCCGGTATTCTTGTATTTCCGGCAGCATTAAGTATTGCGGAGCTGGGTACTGCAATGCCCGAAGCCGGTGGGGATTACATTTTCATTGAGAGAGGATTAGGCCCTGCGGCGGGTACTGTTGCCGGTTTGGGAACATGGCTGATGCTTATGTTTAAAGGCGCGCTGGCATTAGTTGGTGGTATGTTTTATCTCGAGGCAATATTTGCACTTCCACCGGTTGAAACAGTGGCTGTGATAATCGGTACGATTCTGATTCTTGTTAACGTCTTTGGCGTTAAACAAACCGGTGGATTGCAAAGTATTATGGTCGTTGTTATGGTTGTGATTCTAAGTTTATTTGTGCTGGTAAGCCTCATGAATGTAGAGTCCAATCAGTTTTTTCCTTTTTTTGACGGCGGGTTCACAGGGTTGATGACAGCCACGGTGATGGTTCTGATTTCTTATGGCGGAGTAACTAAAGTCGCGGCTGTAGCCGAGGAAATAAAAAATCCCGACCGTAATTTGCCACTTGGCTTAATGCTTTCGCTTATAGTAACCACCATTTTATATGCACTAATAGTTTTTGTGTTGGTTGGAATTATTGATGGTGAAGAACTGGCAGGTTCGAATATTCCAATGGTAGATGCTGTTGAGCCATTTTTTGGTTATATCGGGGTTGTATTAATTGTGCTTGCTGCAATGCTTGCTCTAATAAGTACAGCTAATGCGGGTATTTTAACCGCATCGCGTTATCCGTTTGCACTCAGCCGCGATAAACTGATACCGGAGTTTTTTGCACACATAAGTACCCGCTTTAATACACCTATTACTGCAATTTTGGTTACCGGTGGCGCAATGTTAATTATAATTTTACTACTCCCTGTAGAAGATATTGCTAAGACAGCAGGTTCATTTCAAATTGTGGTATATATTCTTGTAAATGTAACCATTATAGCATTTCGTGTTCGTAAGCCTCTTTGGTATCAACCAAAATTTAAATCTCCGGCATACCCCTATGTTCAATTATTTGGGATACTCTCGGGATTGTATCTCCTCACTCAAATGGAGCTACTGCCACTTGTTGGTGGAGTTGGCATATTTATATTCGGCATACTATGGTACTACAGCTACGGCAGAAAGCGAATGGATACGGAAAGAAGTAGCATCATTCGTGAAACCATATCAACGAGTTATGAGTACGAGCCAAGTACAGATCAGCCTTATAGGATTATAGTCCCCATAGCAAATCCAAACAGCCAGGGTAACTTGCTGCGCTTAGTGGCATCTATAGCAAACAGCAGAGAGAATGCCGAAGTAATTGTAGTAAATATAGACCTTGTTCCGGATCAAACCGCGCTGGCACAAGAGCTGCAGTTTAACCCCGAACGTGTAAAAAAACAGGACGAATTAGTTGCTGCCATACGTAGTGCTGCTAAAGAGCTCGATTTTAATCTCGAAACTCGGGCGCTTATTGGTCGGAATGTTAGTAATATTGTACTTAATATGATTGAAAATGAAAGAGCAGATGAAGTAATTCTTGGCTGGAAAGGACGCAGAAAGAAAAAGAAGTTTGTTCTGGGTTCTAATATAGATCCAATTGTAAAAAATGCCCCCTGTAAGGTCGCACTTATAAAACCGTTTAGCCAGAAAATTGGAGATACTGTAGTTTTTATTGGAACCGGGCCTCATTCCATAACCGCTTTAAAGCGTGCTGTGGTGCTTACAAGAGACGAACCTGACAGCAGTCTTACTTTGGTCAACATACAAAACAGAAATCAGAATATGAGTGAAGAAAAAATTCGAATGAACGGTGAGTTTCTTCTCAGACAAGTTATTTACGATAGTGATATTGGTGATATTGATTTCAAGCAGGAAGTGGTTCTTGCCGAGGACCCCAGAAAGGAAATGCTCAAAAAAGCAAACAGATACGATACGGTGTTAATAGGGGCTTCTCGTTCTTCGGGTATTGAGCGTGCATTGTTTGGAAACTTCCCGGAATATTTGGGCGAAAATGCACAGGCTAATGTGATAATAATTCGCGGAAGGGAGCGAAGTTTCCGTTCCGGATGGCAATTGATCAGGAAATTATATAGTCCGAAATCGACAAGTTAACCCGGGCTATTTACCAAAACCTGTCCCGACTAGTTCGGGCAAATTTTCTTGTTTGCAAGGCGTCGAGGGCAAACAAGTGTAACTTTTCTACTTTTATAAGCGCTATTTGTTGAAGGTTAAAAGTTATAAGTTACTTCGAATCAACCTTCAACTTATAACAGCGGAGCGCTTTAACCTTTGATTCACCCAAATACAAGATAGTA
>SLDG01000144.1 GCA_007125355.1 Balneolales bacterium
ACTGTAATCCCGGCAAATAGGGAAAATGAAAAAACTGTGCTGACCTATCAGAAACTGGAATTTGGGGTGGATTTATCACCCGGCTTTTTCACGCAACAAAATATGACAAGGCTTAGATGACATCCCCCTAAAAGAAAAACAATATTTATGAATTATCTGAAAATCATATTGGAAGCTATTTGAAAGGGAAGTTTTTCTGGGAGACCTGTCAGGTTTTCAAGTTCAAATGGATTATCTCGAGAAAAAATCTTAAAACCTGACCGGTCTTTTCAGACAAAATTGATAAGTATTAATCACTTTAAAACTTAAGAAAATGTATCTGAAACTCGCCTGGAGAAATATATGGAGGAATCGCAGGCGTACGTTGATTACGACTTCAGCAATCGTCTTCGCAGTAATTGCATCTGTATTTATGCAGTCGATGAACCGGGGCTCACATGAAATGATTCTCGACAACATGCTCAGGTTCAGCACGGGCTACATCCAAATACAGGATTACCGCTTCGAGAGTGAACCTTCATTAGACAACAGTTTTCCATTCGGTGCCGATTTTGAACAAAATCTATACGAAAAACATCACCGAATAGAAAGTATCGTCCCTCGCATCGAGACCTTTATGCTTGCCGCAAACGATTACTCGACTCGCGGAGCTGTAATTTTCGGCATCGATATTGAAAAAGAACACGCATTCAACAACCTGAAAGACCGCCTTAAAGAAGGGGCGTTTTTTGACTCGAACAATCAGGGTGCGGTACTTGGCGAAGGGCTTGCACGCAGGCTTCAACTGGGTGTAGGTGATGAACTTGTGCTATTGGGACAGGGAAGATTCGGGATGTCTGCCAGCGGTATTTTTACGATTTCGGGGATTATAGAAAATCCAATCAGAGATCTTAACAATCAGGTGGTGTACCTTCCGCTCGAAGAGGCGCAATACTTGCTTTCGGCTGATGGCCACATCACTTCCCTGCTTGTAAATCCGGTTAGCGACCGGCACACAAATTCAGTTACAAGTGCACTCAGAACTGAATTCGAGAACAGCGAGCTCATCGTAAAACCATGGCCTAAGCTGCTACCCGAACTTCTTGAGCTGTTTGAGTTCGACCTCGCCACTCCCCGGTTGCTCACCGTCATTTTATATATGGTTATCGGGTTCGGGTTTTTTGGAACCATCCTGACCATGACAATGGAGCGCCTGAAAGAATTCGGAGTACTTCTTTCTGTGGGGATGCGCCGCGAAAAACTGGCTTTGGTGGTATTTCTGGAAACACTCTTCATCAGTTTTATTGGAGTCATTTCAGGGATTATCCTCTCTTGGCTGCTCATTTTTTACTTCCACTTGAATCCTGTTGAACTTACCGGAGACGCGGCTGAGGCCGTGATGGATATGGGATTTGACCCGATTTTACCCATGTCGTTCGCCTCCGATCAGTTTTACACACAGGGGTTTTTCGTATTCGTGATTGCCATGATTGTGTTCATGTTTCCGCTAATCAAAATTTTGGGGTTAAACATACTCGAAGCGGCAAGATCATAAATCTTTCTACTGAATTTTAATCAACAAAAACCATGAAAACACTATTAACAATCGCCTGGAGAAACATCTGGAGACATCCCGCGAGAAGCGGAGTTTTGATTGCTGCGGTAGTTGCGGGACTTTGGGCCGGTGTGGTTACCGTTGGTGTGCTGAATGGAATGATGGATCAGCGCCTGAACAATCTCATAGAAAGTGAATTAACTCACATTCAGGTGCATCATCCCGAATTTCTGGATGAAGGATATTCCAGATTATTTATTGAGAAAGTTGACGAAATAGCCGCATTTCTGAAACAGGATGAACGGGTGAAGGCATTTACCAAGCGAACCATTACCGACGGAATGCTGCAATCTCCTGTAAAAACCTCCGGCGTTCGCATCAGGGGGATTGATAGCGAGTCGGAAACCCGGACCACAAATTTCCACACCAATATGATGGAGGGAGAATATTTGGATTCATCCATCCCAAATGCCGTCATTATCGGGCGTACAATGGCAAATGAGCATAATATGGAGCTCGGTCACCGGGTGGTGCTTACGTTTGAGGATGTTTCGAATCAACTGACTTCATCCGCCTTCAATATTGTCGGGATTTTCGAATCTGCCGGCACCGATTTCGACAGGCGCAATGTGTTCGTTCGCTCCTCTGATATCAGCAGCATTTTATATGATAAAGCCGTTTTCCATGAAATTGCAATTATGCTGCATGATGAGCCATTCGCCCAAAGTTTGGCAGCGGATATCAATCAAAATTTCAGCGGGATAACAGCACAAACATGGCGTGAGTTATCCCCGGAACTCAACCTGATTGTGGAATTCGGCGAAGTGATGCTCTATCTCATCATGCTCATCATTATGGCGGCACTCGCGTTTGGTATCCTAAACACCATGCTGATGGCACTTTTTGAGCGAATGAGAGAAATTGGTATGCTTATTTCAATCGGGATGAGCAGAACACGGGTATTTTTAATGATTATGCTCGAAGCCATTGTCTTAACGCTAACCGGTGCCGCGGCCGGCATTCTTCTGGCCATCTTTTCGATTCGTTACCTAAGCAGCGCCGGTGTAAATCTCGAACGATTCGCGGCCGGAATTGCCGAATTGGGCTGGGACCACATGATTTATCCGATAATGAGCACTCCCGAATATGTGACTGTGGTCATTATGGTGATTGTGATAACTCTGCTTGCTTCACTCTACCCTGCCGCAAAAGCAATCCGCATTAATCCTCTCGAGGCTGCAAAAGATTCTTAACCTTCAAATTTTTACAACCATGATTATTGTAGAAACCAAAAATCTTAGCAAAGTGTACAACCCCGATACAGTGCCCGTTCATGCACTGCGGGATGTGAATATCACCATAGAAAAAGGCGAATTCACCAGTATCGTCGGCCCATCCGGTTCCGGAAAAACCACATTACTAAACATGCTTGGCGGGCTTGACAAACCAACTTCAGGTGAAGTAATGGTAAATGGCGAAAAAATTACAGGCATGAAAGACAGCCGTTTAATTGATTTCCGCTTGAAGAATATCGGCTTTGTTTTCCAGCATTATAATCTGATTCCGGTTTTTACAGCACGCGAAAATGTCTCTTTCATCATGCTGCTGCAAAATCGTGATAAAAATGAGATGATGAAACGAACAGATGCGCTGTTAGAGCAAGTAGGCCTCGGTGACCGCAAAGATGCGCGTCCTAAAGAGATGTCGGGCGGACAACAGCAGAGAGTCGCCGTAGCCAGAGCGCTTGCCTCAGAGCCAAAATTTATCCTCGCCGATGAGCCCACTGCTAACTTAGACTCCAATTCAGCAATGAACCTGCTCGATATTATGGAGCGGATGAACCGTGAAGAGGGTGTAACATTTATTTTCTCAACACACGACCAACGGGTGATTGACAGAGCCCGGAGAGTGATTAAAATGGTTGACGGCGCGATTGCTGAGGACACTTTAATTTCCGTTGAAGCTGCAAATCAGTAAAACAATGAACATCCCCAAAAACAGTATTCTTGTTGTATTTGCATCGATTTTGATGATACTTCCCGCCGAAGCTCAGCTGTCTGATAATCTAAGGATTTCCGGATATACGCAAGGGATGGCGCTTAGAATTTCGGCTGAAATGCCTGAACCAATTGGCAATGAAACCTGGTTGGAGTACAGGATTCAAAACCGGCTGAATGTGGTATGGTACCCGGGTTCCAATTGGGGATTCCACTGGCAGATGAGGACAAGGCTCTTTGCCGGAGATTTGGTGAGTGATATCCCCGGATATGCAAATGCTATTGACACAGATGACGGACTCGCAAACCTTTCGTGGATGCCGGTTGATAGAAATTCATGGCTGCTTCACTACATCCCCGACCGACTGTACATGGAATACGACTCAGGTCACTGGAATATTCGCGTCGGCCGGCAACGTGTAAATTGGGGTGTAGCCATGATTACTAACCCAAATGACCTGTTCAATATCTACTCATTTTATGAATTCGATTACATTGAGCGTCCGGGCTCTGATGCGGTTCGTATTCAGCATTTTTTGGGATTTGGTTCTCGTTTGGAGTTGGTTGTGAGTCCTGACCGGGAAATCGAAAACAGCGTTGCCGGTTTGCTGTATTCTTTTCATTCAGGGGGATATGACGTGCAATTGATTGGCGCGTATTACCGAAACAGACTGGCCGCTGGAACCGGTTTTGCGGGAAATTTATTTGAAGCAGGATTAAAGGGCGAAACCATGTTTTATTTCGGAGAAAGACACAAAAACGGCGACAGTAATTTCAACGCAATTACTACGCTATCATTAGATTACATGTTTTCAAGCGGATTATTTGTAGTCACAGAAGCGTTATATAACAAAGATGGAGGCAGAGATGAATTTCAGCTTTTGGCCGAAGATCTTTCGCCTGATAATCCATCGTTCTCAACCTGGCAATTCTCAACTCAGGGCACGTATCCAATCCACCCATTGATTGATGGTACACTTGCCCTGATTTACTATCCTGATGAGGATGCTGTATTCATCGCTCCTTCTATGCAATGGTCAGTCATAACCGACCTCGATTTTCTTATTAACGCTCAGTTTTTCCTTTCCGGCAGCAATTCAGCATTTAACAACGCCGGCAACCTGGTAGCAGCATCATTGCGTTACAGTTTTTGATTTCTAAAGTTTTGGCGTCTTAAAATTGAATTTCTGGCCAATTATGGCAGAACATGAATAATTGAGTTAACATCTATTTGACTCTGATCTACCAAGCCTTCAGGCAGTCTTGTTTTTGTTGAGGTATTCACAACAGGCAAAAAAACTGAAAAATCCCGAAGAGATGACATGATAAAATAAACATTATTAACCAATCAATAACCAGCCCCTTAGTGGCTTTGCGTATTTCACTTAACCAATTGCATTTGTTTTGTTTGAATTTCTCTACCGAACTGCAGCCTGTACATATAGTGGCCTGAAGGGAGTTGGTAATTTCGGTTATCAAATACATAAAAATGCGGACCGCTATTCATTGGTCGGTTTAACAGAGTTTGTATTCGCTGGCCCTTCACGTTAAATAAATCGAGTCGTACGTTGCTTCTTGATGAGGATTCCGGAATATAAAACGAAATCATTGTAGTTGGATTGAAAGGATTCGGATAATTCTGAGTAAGCTCTAATCCTGTGGGAGTTTTTGAAAAGAAGGGCAGATCGCCTAAGTCTGTTTCACCCACAATTTGCTCAAACCGGTCGATTTGGATATTTCGCTCATTAAATGCCTCAACAACGCGAACTCCGGGCATTAAAGTGATATTCCAGTAGTGGTGGTCATCTGTAACTTTCTCAATATACCATCGATTATGGGCATCATCTGCCCTTCTTGTTCCTACGCCCCAGGAACCATCCCCAATATAAATTACCCCATCTTCATTAACCTCGTTATTGCGAATTGGCTTGGTTCTTTTAAACGTATGGTCATGATTTTCGAATGCCAGCGTGATACCATAACGCTCAAACAGCGGTACCCACTCCGTGCGCACTCTTGTGCTGTGATAACTCTCCAAAGGCCTGAATGATGGCCATGCCGGTACATGATAAACAGGGAATACGTGTGGGATGTCTTGACGGCTGGCTAGCTGTTCCTCTAACCACTGCGCCTGCGCTCCTTCAACGCGATTGGTATGGTTGGAGTCCAGCAGAATGAAACTTAAATAATTTCCTATGTCAAGTGTAAAATATGCTCTTTGTTCCGGTTTATCGAAAAAGGTAAAATACAGTGGTGCTTTATCCGCAGTTTGATAATAATACCCCACAACCTCATGATTACCGATGACCGGTACAAAAGGCACCATAAATCCCTCATTCGTAATCATATGTTCCTGCCAGATTTCAAAAAGGCGAAACCAACGGCTTATTTTTGTGGGGTCGCCGTCGGCATAAGCCCAATCACCCCCAACGACGACAAAATAAGGGTTTGCACTTGCCGCTGCTTTCGTAGTGGCGGTCATCATTGCGGAGTTCCCATACAAATCGCCACCATTTACGAAGTTAACAGGCCGCGTTAACCGTTCCGGAAGTGTTCTGAAACGTTTGACTTCGGTGCTTTGTCCTATGATGAAATCGTAGGCCGTATCCTGCCTCAATCTGGTTAAATGAACCTCAAAAATAATGTAATCTGAACCCGGGATTACAGATCGTCGTGTTACCGGGCGGCTGTTCCATTGAGAGCTTCCTCTCCTTCTGAGATATAACTCTGTATCCTCGGTTGCTGAAATCCAGCTTATATGAATACTGGAAGTAGGATCATCGAGAAAATAGGAGTAAACAATTCTTTCGCCGGTACTAAATTGAGCAACAGCAGATGCAGTAGAAAAAACTAAAAAGATCATTATAAAAAACGCAACTGGCCTGGTAATCGGGTTGATGCTGGATGGTCTTAAGTTTTCAATCATATCCGAATTATTTAGCGTTCTTTTTTCAGCAACTACAGACAATGTACTAAAAAGATTCGATTTGTTTTATATCTCTATATAAAACGCTTTGGCTTAATCAGAGTTACTGGCTATCCGCTATTTCTCTGATATCTGCAATTACTCCCTGAGCTGTTACTTCCTTGCCGGCTCCGGGACCTTGAATGATGATTGGGGATTGATAATACCGTGTGTAGATTGCAACCTGATTGTCGGTTCCACGCAAATTTCCTAATGGAGAATCAGCAGGAACAGCACGGACGCCTACTTCTATTTTTCCCTCTTTTAATTCGCCCACATAACGAAGCACATCACCGTTTTTATGAGCTTCTTCGGTTTTTTCTTTCCAGTATTTGTCATAATCAGGCAATTTTTCAAAGAATTCGCCTAATGGAATATCCCTAAGTTCAGCAGGAGTTTGATTATCTACAATTAAATCCTCTCTTTCAATTTCATAACCGGCTACCCTGCTCAATATCAGAAACTTTCTGGCTACATCTTCACCTGAAAGATCATCTCTTGGGTCGGGCTCGCTGTAGCCTTTTTCTGCTGCTTTTTTTACCGCTTCACTAAAAGAAACGCCGTTTTGTATCGCCTCAAAAATGTAGGTCATGGTTCCGGATAGCACACCCGAAATTTTAGAAACAGAATCGCCGGTAAGCCTGAGATTCCTAATCGTGTTTATGATTGGCAGGCCTGCTCCGGCTGTAGTTTCATATTTGTAGAAAGTCTTGCTTCCAGTTAGTGAATGAAGCTTTTTAAAACGGCTCAGTTTACCTGAATTGGCAAGTTTATTCGGGGTTACCACACTAACATTGTTTTCCAAAAGTGTTTCATAAATATCACTTACCTGCGAACTTCCGGTTGCATCCACAAAGATTTTGAGAGCAACTTCGATGTTAATGATTCTGGATATGATTTGGTCCCAGTCTACCTTATTAATTTCATCTGCTTCAAACGGATTCAATAATTGATGTTTTTCAAATCCATTTGAATTCCAGACTGCTTTTTTGCTGTTACAAACCCCAATAATGGCTGGATTAAAATCTTCGTATCCATTTTCAGCCAACTGCCTCAATATCTCAGAGCCGACCGTACCCGTTCCTGCGATAAAAAGAACAGAACGCTGTTTTTCAAGTCCATTATCAGCCAATTTTAATTCCGAATACCTTTTTACTCTGCTAATTTCTACATGTTCAGAATATCGGTTTTGTGAGATGCTTTCATTTGACGAAAATGTAAGTGATACCGATTTTGTTGGATGTGCATATTTAATTTCAGATACCGCCTGAATGATCTTTTTAAGGTCTTTTTGAACTGACCCGTTGAGAGAAATCGTACGTTTCATTTTATGCGCTAATAATTTTTAGTTTTGGGATTTGATTTTTATCTCCGGCACAGTCGCCGTTAAGAAAATCAGAAATAATGTTATTTAAGGCTTTAAATTCAATGAGGAAAGCATCATGGCCATAAGGCGATTCAATTTCCTTATAACAACCGTTTGCAAGCAATGAAGCAAGCTTTTTCTGTTCCTGAACCGGATAAAGCAGGTCTGAGCTTATACCTATAACAAGTACGGGGACTTTACAGCCCGCAAGTGTTTTTTCGATGCCCCCCCTGTCTCTGCCCACATCATGAGAATCCATAGCCTGTGTAAGACGCACATATGAAACAGCATCAAAGCGACTGGTTAGTTTTTTGCCCTGATAGTTCAGATATGATACGATCTGAAAAGTATTATCATCCCTTTTTTCGCGGCTGAATTTGTCGTTGTACTGTTCGGAGGTTCTGTATGTAACCATAGCCATCATTCTGGCAGCCGCAAGGCCTCGCTCAGGGGGATGATTATCGCTGTAGTAGCCATTGTTCCAGTTGGCGTCAGAATAAATGGCATTTCTCTGTGCCTCACTGATACCTATCGCCCAAGCTTCATGCCGCGCTCCGGCGGCTATTATCGCCGCGCGCTTTACCCGCGATTCGCTTACAGCAAGTTCGAGTGCTTGCATACCGCCCATAGAACCGCCGATAACGAGCTCGATTCCATTGATTTCGAGCTTATCAAGCAATTGTTTTTGGGCTTCCACCATATCCCGAATAGTAATTTCGGGGAAGTCAACACGGTATTTCTTGCCTGTTTCCGGATTTGTAGTCAACGGGCCGGTTGATCCGTAGCAGCTACCCGGTACATTGATACACAGTATAAATGTGTTTTCAACAATGGGAGAATCCTCAGAAAACAATCCGCTGAACCAGGTTTCGGCATCTGCTGTTCCGGTCAGAGCATGGCAAATCAAAATCACATTGTCTTTCGATTCATTCAATTCACCCCAGGTTTGATATGCCAACTGAAATACCGACAAATGTTCGCCTGACTCTGTGGTAAAGCCGTTTTCGAATGTGTAATTTTTTAAGCCTGATCGTTTCATTTATTATTTTTGAGAATTTTAGCCTGCTCCCTGCTGAATGGAAGCAGGCTTTTTTTGTGATGTTTTACTCTTAAGCAAGAGCCGGAACCGATTTGAATGCCTCTTCGAAATCTTCGAGGATGTCATCAATGTGCTCAATCCCAACAGAAACTCTGATAAGGTCAGGAGTTACACCCGAAGACGCTTGTTCGGTTTCGCTTAACTGCTGATGCGTTGTGGAGGATGGGTGAATCACCAACGTTTTGGCATCCCCGACATTTGCCAAATGGCTGGCAAGTTTCACGTTCTCAATGAATCCACGGGCGGCTTCGTACCCGCCTTTTACGCCAAAGGTAAGCACGGCACCATATCTGCCCGGATTGAGATATTTTTTAGCCAATTCATGATAAGGATGATCTTCAAGTCCGGCATAATTCACCCACTCAACGGCATCGTGCTTCTCGAGCCATTTTGCCAGTTTCAGGGCATTTTCAGTATGTCGCTCAACGCGCAGGGAAAGCGTCTCCAATCCCTGAAGCAACAGAAAGCTGTTGAATGGTGATTGTGATGTTCCGAAATCACGCAGGCCTTCAACCCTCGCACGAATAGCAAAAGCTATATTTCCAAACGGCCCGCCATCTCCAAATAAATCCCAGAATTTCAATCCGTGGTAGCCTGGAGCCGGTTCAGTGAATAGCGGAAACTTACCATTTCCCCAGTTGAAATTACCGGCATCTACAATAACACCTCCAATGGATGTTCCGTGGCCGCCAATCCATTTGGTTGCAGACTCAACCACAATATTCGCGCCGTGTTTAATAGGCTGAACGATCGCGCCGCCGGCACCAAAAGTATTGTCAACAATTAGCGGAATACCATGCTTACGGGCAATTTTTGCCAACACGTTAAAGTCGGGAATATTATTTCTGGGATTTCCGATACTCTCAACATACAAGGCTTTCGTGTTATCATCGATGGCAGCCTCAAAAGCAGATGGATCGTCTGAATCCACGAAGTTTACACCGATACCCAAGCGAGGCAGCGAAACTTTAAACTGATTGTACGTTCCCCCGTATAGATTGCTTGTGGCCACTATGTTATCACCGGCCTGCGCAATTGTAGCTACAGCAAGAAACTGGGCAGCTTGCCCCGAAGATGTGGCAACCGCGGCGACTCCGCCTTCAAGGGCTGCAATGCGTTTTTCAAAGACATCTGTAGTCGGATTCATAATTCGGGTATAGATATTCCCGAAATCTTTCAATGCAAACAGAGTTGCTGCATGTTCTGTGTCATCAAACACATAACTTGTGGTTTGATAAATTGGCACCGCACGCGATTTAGTAACTGGGTCAGGTTCCTGTCCGGCGTGCAGCTGGAGGGTTTCAAATCTGTAGTTTCTTTCTTTTCCGTTAGAACTCATAGCATTATTGATTTAGTGTTTCATGTTGGTTAAATAAAAAAGCCTCTTCCGGGAAAAGATTTCGGAAGAGGCTTAACACTAATCATCAATCTGAACACAGATTGGTAAAATAAATGCCGGGCTGATCTTCTCTCATCTTTCCCACGAATTAAATCGGGGCAGGAATTAGCACCTGACCCCCGTTTTACCGGGGCGGTTGCTAAGGCTTCACAGGGCCTGATCCCTCTGCCTTTCTCGATAAGAGTTTCAAGATTATAAAGAACTTTTGAGACGTCTTTTTAAAACTGCCTCATAACACCGCATAAGTTACAGGATATTTTATTTCCTATGCAAGTATAATTTTTATTTTTTTAAATAGGCTGTATCAGATTGACAGTCAATGAGATAAAAATAACCCAATGCAATAATATCATTCATTTTTATCATCTTTTTCAGGCGAAGGATCTTCCGTTTTCTTCTTTGCACGCGGCTTTCTGGTTGTTGCCCTCTTCGGTTTTGCTGCCTTTTCTTCTGAAGTTTCAGTTTTTTTATTTTCAGTCACAGATTCCTCTGTTTCAGCTTTCTTTTTTCTGGTCCGTCTGGGAGCTGCTTTCTTTTTTTCAGCTGTTCCATTTTTATTTTCAGAAAGCTTTTTAAGGTCTTCGGAATTTATAGGATAATTTCCAGAAGGACGATCACCAAGCATTTCAACAAGGTCTTTCGAACCCAATATTTCTTTTTTGAGAAGGGTTTCTGCAAGTTCCGTAAGTTTGTCGCGGTGCTTTAACAGCAACTCTTTTGTTCGTTTGCGGGCATCATCAATTATCTTTTTGACTTCCTTATCAATGACGTCAGCTGTTTTTTCAGAGTATTTTTTATTGAATCCAAACATCCCTCCGCCATCCGGATTTTGGGAGTCATAGTAAGACACATATCCAATATCATCACTCATCCCGTAAACCGTAACCATGGCCATAGCCATGCTTGTAATGCGCTCAAGGTCATTTTGCGCGCCGGTAGAAATTTTACCAAATTCAATTTCCTCAGCTATCCGGCCTCCGAGTAATGCACAAATTCTGTCGCTAAGTTCCTCTTTAGTCATCAAAAAGCGGTCTTCGAGTGGAGTTTGCAATGTATATCCAAGAGCGGCAAATCCACGCGGTACAATACTTACCTTCATTACAGGATCTGTGTGCTCAAGATACCATCCCACTATAGCGTGACCGGCTTCGTGGTAGGCTACGATGCGCCTTTCGTTCGGGCTGATGATTTTATTCTTTTTTTCAAGTCCTGCAACTACCCTTTCGATGGCATCCTGAAAGTCAATCATTTCCACGTGTTTTTTCCCACGTCGTGCTGCGAGAAGTGCAGCTTCGTTACACATATTTGCCAATTCAGCACCTGCAAATCCCGGCGTTTGAGATGCAAGTAATTTAGAATCTATATCGTCACTGACCTTGATTTTCTTAAGATGGACGTTCAAAACGGCTGTTCTTCCGTTTAAATCAGGCTTATCGATTAGAATTTGACGGTCGAATCGACCTGGCCTTAATAATGCTGAATCGAGGATATCAGGCCGGTTTGTTGCTGCCATTATAATAACCCCTTTTTCAGTCTTAAAACCATCCATTTCAGAAAGTAGCTGATTGAGGGTATTTTCCCTTTCATCATTCGAAGCTGCCATGGCACTTTTACCGCGGCTTCGGCCGATAGCGTCAATCTCATCAATAAAAATGATACAAGGCGCTTTTTCCTTAGCCTGTTTAAACAAGTCGCGGACTCTCGCAGCACCAACGCCTACAAACATTTCAACAAAATCCGATCCACTAAGACTAAAAAACGGCACATCGGCTTCGCCTGCTGTGGCTTTCGCCATCAACGTTTTTCCTGTTCCCGGAGGGCCAACCAATAGAACACCTTTGGGAATATTTCCACCAAGATTAGAAAATTTTTCGGGACTTCTCAGAAACTCAACTACTTCTTCAACTTCTTCTTTCGCTTCTTCGAGGCCGGCAACATCTTTGAACGTTACCTTATTTTCGCTTTGCTTATCATAAAGTGCAGCTTTGTTTTTTCCGATGTTCAGTACTTGTTGTCCGGGATTCATCCTCTTGAAAATGAAAATCCAAAAAAGAATGATCAAACCAATAGGAATCAACCAAATAAATAAACTCCCAAACCAATTTTCACGTACTTTAGCATCGAATTTAACGCCATGTTCTTCAAGTAACGGCCTTAATTCATCACCCTGAATCATGGTGGTTGTGAATCGTTCCCCCCTATCCTGCGAAGAAAAAGCCCAACCCTGTGCATCACCATCTCTTCTCGCGCCTACGATGCCCTGATCAACATACTGAAGCTTGTATTTACCTTCGATTTCTACGCCGTTTATTATAACGACACTTTCAACAAAGCCCTGCTTTACATGATTTAGAAACTCGCTGTACTCAACTCTTGTGGATGTATCCTGAGAAAAAGCGAAAATTTGAATTAGTATAAGTCCGGCAAATATGGCTACATAAATCCATATTGGAAATCGGGGTATATTTGGTTTCTGATCTTTGTCCCCATCTTTTTTCTGCTCCGGACCGGAGGGTTTGATTGGTTTTTGCTCTGACATTAAATGACAAAAAATTTAAATACTAAAACGCTGTTAATCCTTAGTTTTTCGAAAAATATGTGTTCGGTTTCGGTACTGATAACGTAACTGAAGTATTATTAAGTTCACTAATTCTGATTAGGATTAACAATTTCTCTTAAGTCCGCTAAGATAGCCATTTTTAAAGAGAAATACTGAATAAATGAGCGAGTGGGATTGAGTATTGAATATTGAATAGTGGCAATATTTTTTGTTAATCTGTTGCGGTTTTCGAGATTCGTGATTCGTGGTTTCCTATGCTTAAGTTACTGTTTTATTTACGCCATAGTTATGCCCACCAAGTCAAGGTGAGGCCAAAATATCCGCGCTTCTACTATATAAAATTGATGGATATGACAGAGATGTTGTAGCGGCGGTTGAGCGGAGCCGAAACCAAAGCGGATATTGAGCTATTTCCTAATGACGAACTAACTCTGTCATTAGTAGCGGAATGCCTGCACCGGAATATGCCCGGAACAATCAAATTAATCCTGCGTGCAGCCGAAAAACTTGTCTTGAGCGGATCGAAGAGGAAGGTTTGGTGATTGTGGCTTCAATTATTAATGAATTGCCCATTTCACGCCTTGGTAGAGACGCAAAATCTTGTGTCTCTACTGTGCGACCATGGCCAAAAATGGTTGATTTTATTGCATTTCAAACAAGGGATTCTACTGCACAGCGGGCGACCACCGTATCCCATTGTTCATATCCCAAGCCGCTGCTCCGCTCACCCTGACTCCCAGGTTTCACGATCGCTTTAAAATCTGCCTTCTCAATGAAGCGTCATGGTGTGGCCTTCGGCAGTTTGCATTTTAACGCCGTGGGCTTTTTCTCTCATCCTGCCAATCACCACAAAGTCTTTGAAATGAGTGGCAAATTCTTCGACTTTTTTCTCAGGAAGTGTAAACATTATTTCAGGTTCTTCACCTCCAAAAAGCACGAATTTGTCAATATCCTCTTCCAACTCATCAGCGGCAAACCGTGTGGATGGATTTACAGGGACGGCAGCTTCGTAAATCATTGCGCCAAGGTTGTTGGCCTCACAAACAGCCAGTAAATCTTTGTTTAGGCCTTTAGTTAAATCAGTCATGCTTGATGGTACGAGTTTTTGTGCACTGAGTGCGTCAATCAAATCAAACCTTGCTTCCGGTACAAGCTGTCGCCTTACCACATACTCAAATGGTTCTAACTCGGGTTTCATGCTGTATTTGCCTGAGCTGTCAAAATGCTTCTTTTCCCTTAATAAAACCATCAAGCCACATGCTGCGCCACCCAAATCGCCGGTAACACAGATGGCATCACCATCTTTTGCTCCAGACCTGTACACGGTATTGTCTGAATGGCCCGATATGGTCATTGAAATTGTAAGAGCTCCGGTTGCGGCTCCAATATCGCCACCGGCAAGCTTAATACCATAAGCTGAGCATGCTGATTTTATCCCTTGATATAAAGTTTCCGTCATTTCTAAAGATATTTTGTTGGTTAAGCCTAAATTAACCAGCAGAAAATCCGGCTTCCCATTCATAGCGTAAATATCTGACACACATAAACTCACTAATTTGAACCCAAGATGCTGTAATGGTGTGTATGTGAGGTCAAAGTCTACACCTTCGGTAAAAAGCTCTGAGGTTAACAACTGATGCTCGGCAGTAGCAGGCTTAACCACGGCGGCGTCATCACCAATACCATAAATCAGATTGTCTTCGTGCTTTTCAAACTGCTTTGAGATTTTCTCAATAAGGCCGCTGCGGCCAATTTTTTCTATAGGGGTAAATTTTTGTTTTGTCATTAATTACTGGTTTTGAATTTTCCGTTCGTTTAAAATAAAAAAGGCTGCACAAATAGTTGCGCAACCTTAAATTTTAAAATAAAGCGAATTTGACTACATGGAGACGTCGGTCCCGGCTGTTCTTCTGGTTGAATAGTTAATCCTTAAGGCATCAGCAAGACGGAGTTCTTGTTTAATATCGCTGACAATACCCATCTCAGATTCTTCATCAACCCTGAGAGAGACAATAAGCCTTGGTTCCTGTGTACGTCTTTCACGCATTACGTTTTGAATTGTGCGAAAATCATCTCGATCAACTAAAGCATCATCGATTTGAATTCGCGTATCACCATACTGACCGGCACCGAGTATTTCAGGGCCTACGTAGATATAGCTAACCAATCGTTTTTCTTCGATACGCTCAATGTTTTCGGCATCCGTCAAATTTTGACGTACCATCAATTCAACTTCTCTGAGTACTGTAACAACCATGAAAAATATCAAAAGTATAAAAATGATATCGGGCATGGCGGTAGTTGGAACTTCCTGCTTAGTACTCGCTTGTTTTTTTTGAAAATGAGACATATTAATAAAATGTTATGATCCAGGATCTGGTTCTGCGAGGGAGATGTTCATTGGAATTTCCCTTCTTATTTCATTCGGTTCGCCGTGTCTGTCCCTGAACTGGTTGTAATCACGGTAACCACGGGCTCTTGCTTCGGCATCGTACATTACACGGTAGGCACCTCTGACTTCATCGAGCATTTCTATGTAGAAATCGTAACGAGTTTGCCGGTCAGTTTTAATTGAAACGACTGCCTGTTGAGGTGTTTCCGAAAGGTTTGGGTCAGCACCACGATTCATAACGAAGTTAATAACTCTGTCCTGTACGTCACGAACTGCAGCTTGTTCATCGTTTATGAGAATTTGTCCTCGTTCGTTCATTAGGATTTTAAGCATATTTCTCTCGCGAACTTCCGGTGGTGGCTGCTCAGGGTCCGGAGGCGGAGGCAGTACCAATCCGATACCGGTATCGATGTCGATTGTTGTTACAACCAAAAAGAACACCAGCAAAAGAAATGCAATATCGGCAAGAGATGAAGAAGGAACTTCTGCACCCTCTCTCGTCTTTTTCTTTTTCAGCATAGTGTAACCAGATTAAAAATTAGAAATCAAGCTTCTTGAACCGGAAAGCAGAATTCCGATAAACATAAGCAATATCATTACTATGAGAGTAAGTATGGCAGCAACCTGTATATTGCCTGCCACAAGATAAGCTATTGCGAAAACCACGATAGGGATAAAAAAGAATGCTATCTGTTGCGGCTTGTGTTTGCCATTTATGATATTCTTACCACCGAAAATCAAAATACCAAGATTGCCTATAAGCAATAATCCAATGGCTATTGAGAGTCCGATAGTGATTAATGTTGTTTCCATAACGAGTAACTTAAGTAGTTAATTGGATAATTTCTTTGTCTTGATAAAGCCAGTCTTACTTATCGTCTTTTTCAAGCATTGCAATAGAATCAATCAATACGATTGAACTCTCTTCCATATCTACTACCAAGCGGTCGATTTTAGAAACGCAGTAGTTATATCCAACTTGCAGTATAATAGCACCGATTAGGCCGGCAAGAGTTGTTAAAAGCGCGGTCTTAATACCACCGGCTACAATACTTGGCGAAATGTCACCGGCAGCTTCAATAGCATCGAATGCCTGAACCATACCAATTACCGTTCCGGTAAATCCAATCAACGGAGCAAGAGCAATGAAAAGTGACAACCAAACAAGACCTCTTTCCAGAAAGCTCATTTCAATCGAGCCATAAGAAATAATTGCTTTTTCTGCAGCTTCGTAGCCTTCATCTGCGCGGAGTAAACCGGCGTTGAATACAGAAGCAACAGGGCCGCGTGTGGAAGCACACAACTCTTGAGCTGCAGGGATACCTCCCTCAGTGAGGGCTTCTTTAACATCTAAAATAAATTGGCGAGTATTTATATCAGCACGGTTCAATGTAACAAGTCTTTCAAGAAATATTGCCAGACCGAGTATCACACAGATAAGTACCGGCCACATAAAAATGCCACCCTCGTTAAAATATCGTACTAATTGGCTAAAAGCGCCTTCAGTTTGTGTGGCTTGTAGTAGAAGTACACTAAAGGAGAAAATCATACGGAACTCCGATTTTTCTAAGTTAAATAATTATCGTTTAATTGAATGCGAAATTATAGATGATTTATCGCTAAATGTCAAAATGTGATTTTAATTTATTTTTCCCATCTTCTTTTCGCGTTCGGAATATAATAAAGGTATTAAAAAACCAGCAATTGTACATGCTTTAATTTCAAAAAACTGCATTTAGGGTAAATCGTAATGTTTGTATTGTCGGCCTGTCTGTAACAGTACGCCCATCATAGTTAACAGAAGCTCTTAAAAATTCACTAATTCTGTAGTTGCCCTGCAACGACCACATCCAAGTATTGCCCATACCTGCACCGTCAGTTAGTTCAAAAGCTCCAAATGAGCTGCTTATACCCCGCATACGGTTCGATCTGTATTCGATACGGCCAAACGTTTGCAAACGGCTCCCCGAAAACCAGTTTATTTCAGAGAACATGGTTACACTGTTTACAACAGCCGGTTCAGCGGGCAGGGTGTCTTCTCTCTTTGCATAGCTGAAACCTCCCGTTACCTGAAAAGAACGGGTGTAATCGAAACGTAATGATGGTTTTACTCCACGGCTTCTTATTTCAAAACTTCGGGATGCCAAATCTTCACTGCTTGCGTCATTTCTGCCTAAAAACATTTCGGTTTGAAACAACCATCTTCGCGCAAGACGAACACTCCCCTCAGTTCTGATGTTTCGAACCAACGTCCGGTCAAGGCCGCTTGCGCGCCTGCGCATACCCTTGCTCCTGTCTATAGAAAAGCGCAAGTCATAATTTCTGCTTGGCCGGAAAAGTCGAACATCCTGAAGCCAATAGATTCTTCCATCAATGGTATTCTCTTCATCCTGAAACCGATTGAGATTAAACAACATGATATCAGCGATGTCTCCGGATCGGTTTTGCTCGCGGATTTCAACCACGGATGTCAGCTCTATATTCCTTAATACCGTTGGCAGTGTACCCTCAGCATCTTCAAGCAATACAGCGGGATTTAATCTGGTTCTGAGCCTGCTGTTGACACTGGCCACTGCAAAAAGCTCATCCGTGGGGATAAATTGCAGGATGTAGATGCCCTCGTTTGGCGTCTGTGCGGGGAAGAATTCATCAATTTGCTGTACGCCATCATTATTTAAATCGATCCACACGTAATTGCCCTGTTCGGGACCAACTTCCACGAATGTTTCCTGGAGCAGCGGCCTGCTTTCGGTTCCGCCTTCGTAAAATAAACTTAGTTCAAAAAAATCATTGGACGGTCGATAATCGGTTTCTGAACGTACAAGTACACTCCTGCTGTTTTCTGATTGCTCATTTTCGATAAAGAAATCTCTGAATGTTTTATCTCTAAAGATAAGACTGTTTTTACTTGTGAATGCTTCAGAGGGGGTTAATGTGGTTCTAAATGTTCGCGTCCAGCTGTCTGCCTGGTTCAGCATCTTGCCTGATGCAGCTCTTCGGTCGCGGCGGTAGGATATTTGGGCACCGGCTTCAACAATGCTGCCAATTCGTATATCAAGCCCCGGGCCAATATCATAGAACTCAAAAGAACCTGTAAGTAACGAATCTGAAGAGACGGGGCGTAATTGGCGGTTTTCTGATTCAAATGCGAAACCAGGGTTGGCAGTCAATCCAAAAACAGGGAAAGAGTACGAAGTTTCCCCTATTTGTCGCAGCCATGTACTCTCGTTCCCCGACTCTCTGAAGGTTGAATTAAGATAATCGACCTGATGTGATAAAATTGGAAAACCGGGTTCTCTTGTGTTAATACGCGCTGTTTGACGAAAACTTTCGATGTCTGTCCTGTTTAGTAAACCACTTCGCAGTCGTATTGATGAAAAGTTAGAAAATGCGAGTCCGGCTTCAGCCTCTGTAAGTTCTTCCCTCACTTGTTCAGCCTGCGGTACGTTCCAGTTTCTCTCGAATTCCACATCTCTGGTTCTGTCGAAGTAAGCAAAATTTCTGCCGCTGTTTCTGTGACTCAGTTGAAAATCAAAATCCCCGAAAAGTGTTTCGACCGGCCTTAGCCTTAA
>SLDG01000360.1 GCA_007125355.1 Balneolales bacterium
TAAGCAACTTTTCCAAATCGGGTAAAACAGCAATCTTTGCTACTATTTATTTGATTATGTATGCTGCATTATTGTATGCAGGCGTTTCAGACCATATCATGTTTTTACTGTTAATTCCTACTCCGCTTATCGTTATTTATCTGGTTTATGTGGTAATAACAGATAAAAAAGAAGATATGAGGGAGTTTAAAGAGGATGAGGAATTCAGCTATCAGGATTGGCCGGGTGCATCGAAGCCGAAAGAAGATTCTTAACCCGTATTATTCGCTTCAAAATAAAAAAGACACCACGCTTTCGCGAGGTGCCTTTTATTCTCTCATAGATGAATTGTTGAGAAAAATAAACTCTTGATGAATAGTTATGTTGAAGTGTATGGAGTTTAATCTAAGTTTATTTAAAGTTCATTTCTATCATTCATCCAATTATGAATTTTGCCTGATCGTAAAAGCTCAACAAAAGTAGGATTAGATAAAAGCTCTGTAAAATCTTCGTTTTGTACTATCGATCGAAATTGTGAATGAGCCATTGCTTCGGCTAAGTTGTAGTCTGAAATCAGAGTTTGAAAAGCTTTACCGCTAAATAATACCGTGTACTCAGAATCAGTTGGGATTTTTGTGGTTTCGAAGTTTTCGATGAGCTCGGTATTTGCACCTTTTGAGGTAAATCGAATAAAGTCAGGATCCGACTTCAAAGTCAAAAACTCCTGACTTGTGATGAGTTCGGTAAGTTTATCATTTGCCGAAACATGCTGAAAATTTTTGGAAGTTATAAGCGTCCCAAAAGAATCGCTATGCTGAAGTTGCTCAATTTCAGGTTTGTCAATTTTTTCGGAAACTGTCTCTTTTTCATTCTCATCGTTAACCCCTATTGTACCTTTAACATCAGAAATCTCAGGTTGAGGCACATTGTATGCAAATAAAGCAACAATTAATAAAACCGCTGCTGCAGCGACTATGCCAATCCATTTTTTATTTGAGAGCTTTTGAACAGGTTTTAAACCGGATGGCTTAGACTTTGAAATCTCCGACATCACGTTCTTGGCAATTGAATCTGATATATGTCCGCTGAATTTCAAATGAGATAAGCCGCTACTCAACTTTATTAATTGTAGATAGAATTCACGCGCATTTTTATCACTCTCAAGAATCGATTGCAATCTTGCAGAGTCTTCAGGACTATTTGCCCCGTCGATTTCTTGTTGAATTAATATTTTTAGATTTTCATCCATGCGCGTAATTGCGGTTTTTGTTGTTCACTTTAAACCAAGTACACTCCGGAAATGAAAAAGTTGGTGGGAAAATGAATTTTTTTTTGAGAGTCGGGACTTTGGCTAAGTTTGAGAATAAGGCTAAGGCTGATTGTCGGGTTTAAAAATCAGGTAGTTATTGAAATGGTTGTTTTTTGGACACGCGGATTTCGGGGATTTTCGCAGATTGTAAGGGGCGGCGCTGATAGACAAATTTTCAATTTTCAATTCGGCAATTTTCAATCTAAAAGCTTGTCTTTTAGAAGATTTCTGGCGGTGAACAACCTTGATTTTACAGTATCTGTCTTGATTTGCAGAATGTCTGCGATTTCCTGATAGTTGAGTTCTTCGAAGTGGCGGAGAATAATAACCGTCTTATAATGCTCAGGAAGTTGGTCTACTGCTTTTTTTAGCAAAGTATGCTCTTCGTCTTTAACCAGCTCGAGGTGGGGCGTTGTATCTTCTGTTTGTTCTTCTTCTAATGATGAAATTTTATTCAGATTTCTTGTCGAATTCAGCGATTCGTTAACACAAATTCTGTATATCCAACTGAAAAACTTGTACTCCGGGTTATAGATATCCAGTTTTTCCCACGCTTTTAAAAAGGTGTTTTGGGTGATGTCTTCTGCTTCCTGCTGTAAGCCTGTAATCCCCAAAGCAGTTCTGTATAGTGGAAGCTGATACCTTTCAATAATGACTCTAAAAGCGTTGGCATCGCCGCCAAGACATTGTTTAATTATATATTCATCAGAGTCCTGAGTCATTTAACTGGATATAGTCCTGAAATTTAATATATGTCAATATAACGACTAAATTTTTCCATAGCTATGTAAAATGACACCCCGGCCTCAGTCTGCAAGAAAATTACTCTGCTGTTATATAGCGTTTTTCGCCGACCTCTATGGCTACATCAAGACGATTTTCCGACGGTGGAATGGGGCACGTTGTGTAATCGGAAAAAGCACATGGTGGATTGTAAGCCATATTAAAATCAACAATTACAGTGCCATTCGGACCGGGATTATCAACATACAAAAACCTGCCACCCTGAAAAGTTGAGGTTCTATTGGTCAAATCCCCTATAATCAAAAATAACCTCTCACCGGAATCAATTGCAGTTAGTTGATATTGCTCACCTTTAAGATTGAACTCCAGAATGCCGGGACTATCATTATAATTCGTTTGTCCCAAAATATTTACCACTGGAATACTTGTTGGTTCAGCGTGTGGCCTTAAAACCGCCTTAACACGATAGTTTAAATCAACAGGAAACCGCTCTATTCCTGCAAATGAAGTGTACACATAACTTTGTTCATCGTAGAGGCGAAGCCCGGTCAGCTCATCCCTCGAAAGAAATGTCCAGGTGAGCCTGCCATAACTGAATTCGGGTGACTCATCTCTGTGAAAGTGTAAGGGGGATGTGACTATGTTGCCATCAGCATAAAATTCTACATCATCAGAGGGTTCAATGGTAATGAGTTCACCTTCCAATGTAATACTTCCAGCTATTTCATTGATACTTCCATCAGGAAATACAATGTTAGCTTCTTCGCCGGCTCCAAAAGTCTGTGAGCCTTCATCCAGCCAAAATAGCCCTGCAAGTTTCAACCAGCCTTGCGGACTTTTAAGCGAGGCCAATCTGTTTTCGTGCCATTCTTCTATTTCTTTTTTTATCTCTTCTTTACTCTGTGGCCGTTCTGTACAACCAAAAAGAAGTAAGAGGACAAAAATCCCAAAAGCCAAATTCTTCATTAACAATCCCATAGTTTTAAAATACCACCAAAAATAAATCTGATGGTTGAAGGCTCAAAAAGTGCCAGTTAGTAATTCAACATCCCACAATATAAAGAAAACATTTTGCAAAATACTTTGCAGGAACTGATAAGAGTAACTCATTTAAAACTTTTTCGTATTATAACTTCCAGTGTGCTGAACAATCAATGCCGGGTTTTTATGATAGCTTTAAAGACTATTTTACTACTATTTCTTTTTGGTACCCTTTCTCTGTCTGATGATATAGAACCAAGGGTCACCCAAATAACTAAAGAAAACCTGAAAGAGCGTTCGGTTACTTTGCCGGGTCCAGTAAGGTTTTTTGATGGGGATATAGAGGGTGCACACAAACCGGATTTTGACGACTCAGACTGGCAAACGTGGGACAGTATGTGGAAAAACCCCAATAATCCTCCCGAAAACTATACCGGCGTGAGGTGGTACAGGCACTATGTGGAAATTGATTCAACGCTTTTTGGGTACCATGCTACCATCAATGCAACTACGTTTGGAGCCAGTGAAGTTTGGTTTAATGGGGAAAAGATTTTTAAAAATGGCAAAGTTAGTTCTGAATTAGAGCATTTTGAGTATGGAGAAGTAAGAAAGTGGGTACCCGTAATTTTTAGTCAAGAACAGAAACAAGTTATTGCGGTCAGGTTTTCAAATCCTGATACCGATTTTTTGTCAAAAACATTCTTTTTTGCCGGAATGAATCTGGCTCTGCAGGATATCAAACGTTCTTATAAAGAACACTTGGATGCTTTCCGGTTTGTTACCGCCCTGCAATGGCTTATTACCGGTTTTTGTGCTGTATTTGCTATCATTCACTTTTTGTTTTTCCTGTTTAACAGAAATCTGCGGTTCAATCTTTGGTTCGCACTCGTTTGTACACTTTACGCTTATGCCTCATTTGTACAGCAAAAATTTTACTATTTCAGCGATCTTAAAACCATGATTTGGATGCAAATTACGATGCAGGTTTCTATGATAATGGCATTCGCGTTCTTATCTCTGTTTTTGTATTCCGTTTTAAAATTAAAAACTCACCTGTATTTCAGAATCCTTTTCGGTATTGCAGTCTTTCTGTGTGTTCTTCATTTACTATCGCTTACAAGTTTGGGTTTTTGGGGAAACATAAACCCGTTTGGGGTAACTATGGCGTTTATAATGGGCCTTCAGATTATGTTCGTGAGTGTTAAGGTGATTCGCTCAGATATTGAAGGCGCCTGGATTCTGGGTGGTGGTGTGCTGTTATTTGTATTGTCTGTTTTCCTTGTGCTTATTCTTGAAATGTCAGGTTATTACATTACAGAAATCGGGTATAATATACATCATACCCCCTACCTTACATTCGGTATTGCGCTGGTTGCCATGTCTGTTTTTCAATCAAGGCATCTCGCAAAAATTAATCTGAATCTCACCCAAAAGCTGGAAGAAGTAAAGCAGCTTTCCGATGAAAACCTTAAGAAAGAGCGTTCTATAAGAGAGGCCGAAGTTGAAAGAGTTAGACTCGAAACCGAAAATGAACGGAAAACAGAAGAATTAGAAAAAGCTCGCAGATTGCAGCTTTCGCTACTACCTAAAGAATTGCCGGAGTCTGAACAATTCATAGTGCATGCGGCAATGCTCACAGCCTCCGAAGTGGGTGGTGATTACTACGATGTGTTACTAAAAAAAGACGGAACTCAGGTTTGGGGAATTGGGGATGCCACCGGCCACGGAACGGAAGCCGGATTTGTGGCGGCGATGACAAAAACGTTATTTCAGTCATTGGCACCGACAATGAAATACGATGACTGCCTCAGAGAAATGTCTGCAAAACTAAAGGCAGCCGGCTTAAAAAAGCATTTTATGTGCTTTGGGATTTTAGCCCTTAATAAGAACATTGCAACATGGTGCTCTGCCGGAATTCCTGCTGCAATTCAAATACGCCGAAAAGATAACTCGGTGCAGTTTCTTGAATCTAAGGGGATGCCGCTTGGAACGGTAACCGGATACCCATATCAAGTAAATAAAGTAAATTTTGAACCAGGCGATCTTGTAATTCTGTTGACAGACGGCCTGATGGAACAAAAAAATGCTGAAAGAGAAGAACTCGGTTTAGACAGAATCCGGGAATGCATTCAATCGCTGAATTCGCAAACCCCGGATGAAATAGCAAGCACATTGATGGATTTGCTGAATGAGTGGCGTGGCGATGTTCCTCAGGAAGATGATGTAAGTATCATTGTTATAAAACGGCAGTAAAACCTGACAATAAAATTAGCGGGAACCGTTTTCTAACGAATGAAAATACACGCCGCCTTGTTTGGCTAAATTCAACGGGTTCAAATCCATAATAAAGTAAACTTCAGAATGCCAATCCTCGAAATAAAAGACATCACAAAAACATACGAAAGCGGCACAAAAAAGCTGACGGTTCTTAATTCCGTCTCATTCTCGATAGAGGAGGGAATTACGTGCGCAATTGTTGGCCCGTCCGGCAGCGGTAAGACTACGCTTTTGGGGCTTTGTGCAGGGCTCGACGCTCCAACTTCGGGGTCTGTAGTTCTTCACGGCCATCATCTTGAAAACCACAACGAAGATCGCCTTGCTGAAATCAGAAACCGCCATATCGGGTTTGTCTTCCAGTCTTTTCAGTTGATACCCACACTAACTGCCGTAGAAAATGTGATGGTACCGGTTGAACTAAGGGGTGGTAGTTACAATCAGGTGTTTGAAAAAGCCAATGCCTTGCTAAAAGAAGTCGGGTTGGCGGACAGAATGGA
>SLDG01000187.1 GCA_007125355.1 Balneolales bacterium
CCTGACGGGTTGTATAATTTGGGGATTTCTATGCAGCAATCTCAGAATTTTGCAACCGATGATGTACAGCTTCAGGGTCCGAATATTAATTACAGTTTCAGGAGATTCAATCCGTTTCAAAGAAGTCGCACCGGCACACAAACACAAGCAGCATGGTACGAAAGTATCGCGATTGGCTACAGCGGTCAATTTGGTTCGAGGTACAGTTTCCGGCCTGTAAACGATCCGGCAACAGGAGAACCGGTTTCCGGTATCAGCTGGATTGACGGCCTTTTCAGCCCCTCAAAATACCGCGAGGCAACCGGTCAAATCGGTCACATCCGCTATGGAATGACGCAAAGAGCCGATATCAGCGCCCAATTAAGCAGCAGCGATATGGTAAACCTTTCAACTAATTTCAGATTGAACGAGTTTTGGTACCCCGAAACCATCAGAAAAGACTTTAATCCTGAAACAAATCGTGTAGAAGACAGAATTGTGAAAGGTTTTGCCACTGCCCGGACATTCAATTCATCGGTTTCGTTAAGCACAACCGTTTATGGTATTTCTGATCTTCAGGTTGGTTCTCTGCAAGGTTTCAGACATACATTGCGTCCTTCTACAAGTTTTACGTATCAGCCGGATTTCACTACTGATTTTTGGGGATATTTTCGCGAAGTAGAAACAGACACACTTGGCAATACCCGCCAATATTCCATTTTCGAACGCGGACTTTTAGGCGGGCCGTCAGCGGGTGAACAAAGAGCTATTTCATTCAGCCTTTCTAATGTTTTTGAAACCAAGCAGGTACGCAGAGATACCACCGGTGAGCGAAATGAGCGAATTATCAGAATTATCGACGACCTTCGTGCAAGTGCCAGTTATAACTTTGCCGCCGAGCAGTTTAAGCTGAGTGATTTGAGTACAAGTATGACATCCAACATTCTGCAGGGCATTAGAATAAATGCAAATGCCACATTCAGTTTCTATGCACAAGATTCTCTTGGACGTGCTATCGATACCTATATTTGGGAAGAAAGTGGCCGTTTTGCAAGAATGACAAGTTATTCTATTAACGCCAGCCTTCCTTTAAGTTTTGGTCAGGGCGGTGCAAGAATTCAGTCATCCCCCTGGTACTATCCACATTTTTACGACCCTTACGATCAAACGCAATTCAGGGGCGTTGATCCTGATTTTAACCGGCATTACATAAGCATGCAGAATATTCCCGTCTCTGCCAATTTGCGTTTTTCTTACTCCTGGCGCTTTGTCGATTTTGATAACGAAATTCGCTCAGCTGTACTTAATGCCGACAACATCACCGTGCAACTAACCCGTGGATGGCGCTTTACTACATCTTTGGGATACGATTTCATCAGAAAAGAGCTGACCCCATCTCGTTTTTCTGTGGGTAGAAACCTCCATTGCTGGAATTTCAATTTTGAATGGAACCCGTTTGGGGATTTCAAATTTTTCAGATTCAGCCTGACTGTCAGCGATTCACAAATGCGAAGCCTCTTCCAGATGCTCCCCGGCCTCAACAACCTCGAACGCCGCGACTCGCCGATTGGAAGACGGTAGGTTAGCTAAGACTGAGTAAATTCAGAATTGGTGGGATTCAAAATTGATAACTCAAAATTTAGATTTTTTTGGGACTTAAGTTGAATTTAGCCACTAAACCAATCTGCGCACATCTGCGAAATCTGCGTGCAACCTTAATATCCACTGTTATTGCCAACCGGAAAAAACTCTGCGTAAACTCTGCGCACTCTGCGGTTAATTTAAAATTGTCAGCTTTACCAAAAGACGTTCCATGAATTCCCTTCGGAGATTTCTCGGGTATGTATTGTCTAATAAATTAAGGATACTGTATACTTACAGCAGTAGCTTTTCTTAAAAACCTACTCTCGAAATGACATAATCAAGATTATTCAATTCCTGCCTGCCGATGTGGTCAGGCAGGGCCATTAGACAATAGTCAATTCCTCAACCCAATTCCTGCTTTAATTTTAAAATAAAGATGGTATCTTCTGTGCTAAATAATCTCATTCTATGCCAAAAACTTCGAAAAAACCTCGCCTGCCGCGAAAAACCCAAAAGCAAAAAGACAATGCTTTGGCTTTGCTGGAAAGGCTATATCACTACTACCCAAACCCTTATTGTGAGCTAAATCACTCTAACCCGTTTGAGTTACTAATTGCGACCATCCTTAGTGCGCAATGCACAGATGTAAGGGTGAATATCGTCACAGAATCGTTATTCAAAGATTATCCAACCGTAGATTCTTTTGCCGAGGCTGATATCGAGGAACTGGAACAGGCTGTAAAATCCACGGGCTTTTACAGAAATAAGGCGAAGTCCATCAAAGAAACTGCCATTGCCATCAGGGATACATTTGGCGGAGAAGTGCCACAGACGATGGATGAACTGCTCACACTCAGAGGAGCAGCAAGAAAAACCGCAAACGTGGTACTCGGCAATGCTTTTGGAATTAACGAAGGTGTAGTCGTTGATACGCACGTTAAACGGCTTTCGAACCGATTTGGACTTACAAAGCATCAAAATACCGATAAAATTGAACGTGATTTGATGGCTTTATTCCCGCAGGAGGAATGGACTAACCTCTCGCATTTGTTAATTCATCACGGCAGAAATTGTTGCAAAGCGCGGATATCATCGGCGCCTGACCACGAAATTTGCATTCGGTTTGGCACCAAATGTGAATGCGCAAAAATGAGAACCACAGAGTAATATGAATAAAAGGTCAAAAAGCATACGTCCCTATCAGAGTCCCGATATTCCAGTACCGCCCCTGCGTTACGATATTCAAATGGTACCTGTTGACCATAACGGGAATCGCTATATCGTTTTTCATGACCCGCTCAATTATGCTGCACCTGACCTGGCTTTATCCCCTGAAATCACACAGCTTTTTTCTCTTTTTGATGGACGAACAACGCTAACGAGCCTGTATAAAAAGTTTCTCAGAAAATCTGATTTAAGCCTGAGCGACTTAACCGGATTCGTTTCTCATCTTGATCAAAACCGGGTTCTGCACTCTGCATTCTACAAACACTACGCAGAAGAAACAGAATCGGCATTTGAGCAATCATCCCAAAGAATGCCAACCTGCGCCGGTACTTGTTATCCAAATAACAAGCAAGAGCTTCTAAAATATCTTGATGACGCTTTTGCTGATGCTACCGAAAATGTAAGTAGTACACCTCTTAAAGGCCTCTATGCTCCTCACATCGACTACCGCGTCGGAATGAATACGTATGTGGAAGGTTTTAGCAGGATTAAGAACCTCAAGCCTGACAGGATTGTTGTAATCGGCACGTCCCACTATGCCGGATACTACAGCACCTTTTACGATAACCGCCCATTTATTTTTTCTGATAAATCTTACTTCACTCCTCTCGGTGAATTACAAGTACCTGCTGATATTACCAAACAGACGTCGTCGTTGCGGGCAGATTTATTCGGGATTTCCATGCATGACCGGGCGCACCGGGTGGAACACAGCATAGAATTACACGCGGTACTGTGCCAGTATTTATGGGGAAATGACGTAGAGTTTGTCCCGATTCTTGTAAACAGCCTTGAGGAAACCCTCTATGCTGAGACCGGAAATCAGGCAAAGCAATTGCAGAATATGGCCGGGTTTATTCGCTCCCTCGATAAAGGCAACACGCTCTTTTTAATTAGCGGCGATCAGGCGCACATCGGTAGAAAGTTCGGAGATCAAAAATCTGCGCACGATCTGTTAAACGAGACTAAAACCTTCGACAAAACCTATCTCAATGCCGCTATTAATGGTGATGCCGCAGCATTACACCGGCTAATCAAAGGATGCTCCGACAAATACAAAATTTGCGGATTCCCGCCTCTCTCCTTATTTCTAAATGCCTTCCCCGAAGCTCGCGGCACCATTTTCAATTATGATTTCTGGGATGAAACTGAACAAGACAGCGGCGTAACGTTTGCTTCTGTTGGGTTTAGGGTTTAGGAATAGAATTAGTAAAGAATTTTTGTTTACATCAGGTGTCTACCCCCCCTTTTTGCAAAACCCTCTGATATTGCCTATGTTCCACACCTGATTTTCATTAAAAATCCTCCTTGTTTTGCATATTGCTGACATTATCGTATTCGCCGTTTATATTTTGGCTGTCCTCGGGGTAGGCTTTTACTTCATGCGCCGGAATAAATCTAATGAAGATTACTACCTCGGCAGCAGAAATATGAGTTATCCTCATGTGGGATTATCGGTTGTGGCTACCGATGTTGGCGGGGGATTTTCTATCGGACTTGGTGGTCTGGGTTTTATAATGGGGATTTCCGGCTCATGGATGCTGTTTACAGGGCTTGTTGGTGCCTGGCTTGCCGCAGTTTTTCTGATCCCGAGAGTGAAACCATTAAGTATGGAGCACTCATTCTATACCATGCCTGATCTGTTTGGTTACCTGTTTAACAGCAAAACAGCCGTAATTGCCGGAATAATATCCGCTGTAGGCTATCTGGGATTTACCGGGTCACAAATGATGGCAGGGGCACTACTCGCATCTTCTACATTTGACGGGCTTACTCTTGATGCCGCGCTTATTGTTATGGGGTTTATCATTGTTATTTATACCGTTATGGGCGGGATTAAAGCGGTAATTTATACAGATACTTTTCAGTGGATTCTCCTAATGGGCGGCCTCATTTTTATCGGGCTACCGCTCGCATATCATCAAATTGGCGGATATGAAGCTATTACTGCAGCTGTCGGGCCTGAATTTTTATCTCTCCGCAATATTAGCTGGCAGCAATTTGTGAATTGGGGGATTACCATTATACCGATTTGGTTTGTTGGGATGACGCTCTATCAGCGGATTTATGCAAGCAGGAATGTAGAGGAAGCAAAAAAAGCCTGGTATCTGGCCGGATTATTTGAGTGGCCAATTATGGCTTTCATGGGAGTGCTGCTTGGATTATTTGCCCGTGTTGCAGCCGATCAGGGGATGTTCAGCTTTGCAGGCTTTGAATCGGCCGAGCTTATGAATCCGGAGCAGGGATTGCCCTTGCTTTTACGCACCGTTTTACCGGCAGGCTTGATGGGCTTAATGATGGCAGCCTATTTTTCCGCCGTGATGTCAACAGCCGACAGCTGCCTTGTAGCCGCTTCAGGAAATGTTACGGGCGATTTGCTCAGAAAATGGTTTGGTTTGAATATGGATGACAACCGCCTCATTGGCCTTTCCCAAATAACCACGCTTGTTCTTGGTGTGATCGCTTTTATGCTGGCATCTGTAATGGAAACAGTTCTGGAGTTGATGCTTTATTCCTACGCCATCATGGTTTCCGGCTTGTTAATACCGATTCTGGGCGGACTTTACTTCAGCAAATCAACCGCCTCGGGGGCGCTGTGGTCTATGATTTCAGGCGGTGGATTAACCTTCGCACTCATTTTGTATACACAATTCGCCGATACTCAGCTTCCTTTGGGACTCGATCCAATTTTCTATGGCTTACTTGCTTCTCTGATGGTTTTTGTTTCGGTCAGCAGAATCCGTAAATCTGATTAAAATAGTGATGATATGTCAAGGATGTGTTTGCTAAAAAGACCTGTCAGGTTTTTACACGTGGGTAGTAACTTACAATAATATGATCTTAAAAACCTGACAGGTCTGCGGCTTATTAGATTTGACTTGACACTTGCATTTCTAATAATCAGATATTTCTATCCCTGACCGTTATCCTTTGTTTCAATATCCATCTTTTCAGCAAAGTATTGGCAAAAATCTTTCATATCGCCGGCCATTGC
>SLDG01000025.1 GCA_007125355.1 Balneolales bacterium
CTGCTCATCACACGTGTGAGAACCGCCCCACGATGAATCTCCTGCCTGTAAACAGGTTCGCCGGTACCGGCTACAGCAAGGCTTCGGGAAGTCGGAATGCCAAGATGATGCATGGCCTCGCTGATCAAATATTCCCGCAGCATCGAATAAAGCGTAGCTCTGCCATCGCCACCGCGTGAGTACGGAGTGCGTCCGGAGCCTTTGAATTGGATATCGCAGCGTTTGCCATCGGGTGTTATATGCTCGCTGAGAACTACGGCACGTCCATCGCCAAGCATGGTAAAATGGCCGAATTGATGTCCGGCATAAGCTTGGGAAAAGGGCTTGGTGTTTTCGGAGATTTCATTGCCGGTAAAAATGGCGGCGACCGCTTTGGGATTTTCACCTTCAACTTTTAAACCAAGTTCATCGGCGAGTTTTTGGTTGAAGAGATGCAACTCGGGTTGGGTTACCGGTATTGGTTTTTGGAGACTGTAGAGAACATCCGGCAATTCAAGGTAGGAATTATTAAAATTCCAGCCGGATATGGTGGTGGTTTTATGTTTTTCGGTTGTTTTCAATGTGGTTCGGGAGGTTAATTGATTTTCTTTATGTAGTAAACATCGGGGTTTGAAGATTCATTTCAAAGTGGGGGATTTTATGGGGAAAATGTCACGCAGATTTCGGGGAATTGCGCAGATTTTTCGCGTGAATTGCAGGTGTTGATTCGTGCACGAGGATTTTTTTGAATCTTGTGGTACATTGTAAGATTTAACCATCACGAAAATTTCTGAATTATGTTTGATCCACTGAAACGAATCTTTTTTTTTGCCGCTTTGACTATCGGGTTTGCGGCGTTGCTTGTTATTGTTAATCAAATTATCCAGCTTGGGGCGTCGATAAGTACGATTAATCAGACAGCGGGCGTGATTTTTCTTTTGCTTGCTTTTGGCTTGCTAATTGCGGGACTTGGTATTCCTTTCGTTTTGTTTTGGAGGCTGCCGGCCCGGATTATTCCGCCTGATGATGAAAAAAGTCCCGGCTATGATGAATTCATTCGAAAGCTTTCGTTTAGGCTCAATTCAAACCCCCTGATACAAGAAAATGAATTGACTGTCGCTAATGAAGAAGACGTCAAAAAAGCGTTGTTGGTTTTAGATGAACACGCGAATGGAATTGTTAAAACTACGGCTTCGAGGGCTTTTTATACGACCGCAATCTCGCAAAACGGGGCGTTGGATGCTCTTTTTATACTCGGACTCCAATTCCGTATGATTTGGGATGTCGCCCATGTGTATTCCCAACGGCCGACACTCAAAGATTTGGGATATTTGTACACCAACGTGATGGTAACGGCAATGGTGGCGGCCCAATTAGATGAGGCGGAGTTTTTAGAATTGATTGAATCGTCAATGATTCAGGGCGGTGGCAGTATGATATCGATGGTGCCGGGTACGAGCTTGATTGTGAACTCGACTCTTTCAGGAGCATCAAACGCGTTTCTAACACTAAGAGTGGGGATGATAGCACGAAACTATTGCAGCGCAACCACAAGGCCGGATAAAAGATTCATCAGAAACAGCGCTACCCGTCAGGCTGCATCATTATTAACGGGCATTGTGGGTAAAGGCTCAAAAGACATTGTACAGATGATGACCACAGGAACGTTCAAAAGGTTTTTGGGTTGGAAAAAGTAAATAACACTTATTTGCCGCGCCTTTTTCTGCTTCCGGTAGAATGCTTTTCGTCTTCAACAGATTCAACCATATTGATGTAGGAATCGTAGCGGGAGGCCGCGATTTTTCCTTCCTGAAACGCATCCATCACCGCGCAGCCGGGTTCGTGGATATGCGTGCAATTGTAGTACTTGCACTCTTCCCGTAGCGATTTCATCTCCCTGAAATACAAACTGATTTCCGCCGGCTCGAAGTGTACGAGTCCGAACTCTCTGATTCCCGGAGTGTCGGCTAAAAAACCGCCAAACTCAAGGGGGATGAGCTCTGCAAAAGTAGTGGTATGTTTACCCTTATTCGAAAATCCCGAAATTTCACCAACCGGGCGCTCAATACCGGGTTGAATGTAATTCAGCAGACTGGTTTTTCCGGTTCCTGATGGGCCGATGAATACCGAGACGTTATCTTTCATCTCTGCGCGCAGGCCTTCAATCGAGTCAGGGTCGTGAATACTGCTAATTATTACGGGATAGCCAAGGGATTCATACACATCCATCATTCCGGCAACAATTGGGGCATCATCTTCTGTTCCCAAATCTATTTTATTGAGGATGATTTTCGCCTGCACATCAAAGGCTTCGCAGGTGAGTAAAAAACGATCGATAAAGCCGGTTTTAAACTCAGGTTGCTTAAGCGATTGCACCACAAATCCCTGATCAATATTAGAGATGAGTACGTGTTCCCCTTTTCGGCCATGAGTAGCTTGTCTGGTAATTTTATTCGTTCGGGGATGAATATGTTCAATATGGCCGGTGTTATCTTCGTTCATCTTAAAGTCAACCACATCGCCAACGGCAACCGGGTTTGTTTGTCTGATGTCTTTCAGCCGGAATTTACCCGGAATTCTGCATTGTATGGTTTCTCCGTTATCCCGGAGCACCCTGTACCATGAACCTGTAGATTGTAAAACACGGCCTGTTGGCATAAAATCAGATTTGGTTTTCTTTCGTTATTGATTAGAAGGTTATTTATTTTTGAACTGATTGCTGTGA
Source organism: Balneolales bacterium (assembly GCA_007125355.1). Classification (GTDB taxonomy): domain Bacteria; phylum Bacteroidota; class Rhodothermia; order Balneolales; family Cyclonatronaceae; genus SLDG01. The sequence goes on from SLDG01000025.1 coordinate 2,705, forward strand.
ATCAACCAACAAAATAACAGTTTTCGTGCCTTATCTAAATTAAACAATGTGATGAATCTGCTTCGTGTATATTGATATAAACCCTGCCTGCAGCAGGCAGGCAGGCACGAAGTCACGAAGGCGCAAAGTTTAAGAAAGGTATGTCTTTAAATTTTATGCAAATTAATCAAAAATTTATTCCAATTTATTTAGGTGTTTATCAATGTATTATGCTGAAAATTAAAGTCCTGATATTTGCACTTGTTCTATTTTGTCATTTACTGACTTACAGTAATGTGATTGCACAACAATCAGCAACAAACCACGAAAAAACTTTTTTTCTTGTTGAGGACTCAGACTACAGCCATTATCTGCATAAGCTGGATAAAAACGGTGAAAAGCAGCGTGTTTTTGGCCTGGGGATTTACGTAGATTTTCTACATCCCAAATATTTTCAGGCGTATGATTTCAGGCATAACCGAATTCCGGATGATAATCTGTTTGAAAGCCTGCGCCAGAATTACAATTTGATTTATGGCAGGTTTACGTATACCGGCCCGATGGTCAGGCGTCCCGATTTTTATGATTCACTTACTGGCAGCCATTCATTTATCATGGGCGCCGGACATTTACCCTGGTATCTTAGGTTCACGTATTCTACAGCCGGAGATGAAACATTGAGCATATCAGACCAGCAGACTCTTGCATCCCGTATAGATAGAGAAAAACTTGATGGTACTGTACGTGAAATAATAGATTTTACGGGAAACAGTAATCTTATTATCAATCTTGCTGATGAGCCCGAATTGGGTGTTTACGGTGATAATTGGTTTTATACCACTGAAACATTGAGATTGCTTTATGACACAGCAAGCCAGTATCGGCTGGTAAGTTTAGGTCTCGGACCGGTAGGAAAACCAAACGGAAGCGGGCAGGGCAGCAAATTAATATGGTCACTTGAAAATACAAATCCGCTGCTTAACAGGGAGCCTTCTGCTACAAGATGGCGCCAAACTTCAAAAACCTGGCAACAAGTTCTTGGTACGTTGTTAGATTATTATGAAGATACTTTTGATGTTCTATATCTGAATTCCTATCGTTTTACGATTGCCGATAACAGACGCGCAGGTGCCATCGTCAGGGAAGTCTTTAATCACCCTACCTTAAATCATAAAAAACCGTTTATGCTCTGGATTTCAGCTGAGAATTTCAGGCATGACGACCCCGGAAAAGCACTGCGAGGCATGCGCGGACAATCTTTTTCTGCATTAGCAAATAACGTGAGCGGACTTTTGTATTACCCTGATGTATCGGTTGGTGAAGATCGCTATGATGAAAAGTTATGGGAATTATCCCTTGATCTTATAAAAGAAATAGGCTTTTTCCGTCCTGTTTTAGAGCGCGGAAAAAAAGCCGACAATTTCATTTCTGACGATCTCGAGTGGATTCATCATAAATATAAGGGATTCGATTTTGTGTTTGGCATCAATCATAGTAACATAGAGCAAAATCTGAAAGATCCCGGCAAGATTAATATGACACCGGGCGCATCCGGGGTATGGTACAAAAAAAACGAGGAAGCTGCATATCGTTTTTTTGAATTCCCTAAAAACCTTTCTTTCCACTCAGAGCTGAATTCAAAGCTATCAGGACGTTTCAATGTAACAGGGGATATATCACTCAGTGAACTGGAAAACAAAATTGGCAAAAATGCGCTTAAATTGACTACATCCGGAAATGAATCTGCCGGAATTGAGTTCGATATTTCTGCTCTTGAAGGAATGCAATACGAAATTATGGCCTGGGTAAATGGCTGCGAAGCCTCAGAGCCGGAACTGAGAGCCTATGCTATGAAAAATGATGAAATCCTTTCGACTTCAATTTTTAAAACTGAAGTTGATGAAGACGATGAAGGATGTACTGTTTCTTGGGATAAAATTCGAATTAAAACCGATATAATCCCTGAAGGTACCACACATCTTCGTATTTATCTCGGCGCCGCTGCTGAGCCCGGCATTTCTACTACATATTTTGATGATGTGACAATCAGGTTGATTGATTGAAAGGGCGGGCCGTTAGTTTTGTGAGAAACAAAAGTTTACATTTAACCCTAAGAGCGAACATCATACAAATGATTCGCCCGAATGTATTCCATTACATTCGATGGGATCTGAGATGAAAATCCTTTTACCGAGAGTTCTTTTCTTATATCTGTTGAGGAAATATCCACCGGAATATGGTCAATACGATGGATTTTGTCTTTATACTCCCCAAGTTGTCCATTATCTATGTTTCCCGGCCTTTCTGCTACAATTAAATCTGCCATAGACAACACTTTTTCATACTCATACCATTTGTGGAATGTGCTCAAATTATCTTCTCCTATACACAAACTCCATGAACGATCCGGGAATTGCTCACGTAAAGCTCTCAGGGTGTTTAAAGTGTAAGAAACACCATCCAATTTGGTTTCAAAATCAGAAACGTTTGTTTTTGGAATGCCTGTGAATGCAAGTACCGTCATTGCGTATCTGTGTACAAAATCCGCGCTCGTTCTTTCTTGCTTAAATGGCGGATTGGGGGTTGGCATAACCCAAAGTTCGTCAATCAAACCCGACTCAAGGTACGATTCTGCAATAGTTAAATGGCCATTGTGAACGGGATCAAAAGCTCCGCCAAATAAACCGGTTTTTATTATTCCGGTTTCATCATTCAGCATTGCTTATTGCCTGCATATGTCTTTGAGCGCGATTTGCTCCCTCTTCGGCTCTCGCAAGAAATTCTTCAGCAAGCGTTCTGTGCATTCCGTTCGGGAAAAGCTGTATATATGATTCGTATGATTCAATAGCCTTACGGTAGCGTTCTTCCTGCCTTTCTATTACACTATTATCAGCAAAAATAACGTATGCTCTTATTTGGTTTGCCAGTGCTTCTTCTGCAAAAGTAGTGCCAGGGAATCGATCGAGAACTAAACCAAAATAAATAGCAGCCGACCTGTACTGCCGGAGTGTCATATATTGCTCTGCAGCTCTGAATGTCTTTTTTGCCAGTTTGTTTCTCATTTCA
>SLDG01000273.1 GCA_007125355.1 Balneolales bacterium
CAAAAACTATGCACAATCAAGGCCGCAGGAGTGGGAGGTAAATGCTATTAAGTTGATTCTGGATTTGTGCCGGGAATATCGCTGTCCGGTTCACATTGTGCACCTCGCTGCATCTGATGCGCTCCCACTAATTGAATCTGCCAAAAACGACGGCTTTCCCGTTACCGTTGAAACGGCACCGCACTATCTCTATTTCGACGATGATACGATTCCGAATGCAGACACTCGCTATAAATGCGCGCCACCAATCAGAAACGCTCAAAACCGTAATAAACTTCGTAATGCACTCAAATCCGGAATCATAGATTTCGTTGCGACTGACCATTCTCCGGCTCCCCCGGATATAAAAGAATTGGATTCCGGAGATTTAGGAAAGGCTTGGGGAGGAATTTCATCACATCAGCTTTTGCTACCTGCTTTATGGACAGCCATGAAAAATTCAGGAGCAAAAATCGCAGATATATCAAAATGGACATCACAAAAACCGGCTCATTTTCTTGGAATAGATGGTATAACGGGTAAGTTCAAAGAAGGATATGAGGCAAACATCACTGTGTGGTCACCTGAAGAATCGTTTGTTGTGGATGAACAAAAACTACATCACAAACATAAAATCACACCCTACGACGGAGAGACACTCTACGGAAAAGTAAAAGCTACATGGCTTCGGGGTGAACAGGTTTTCTCTGATGGTGACATTTTTTCTGCACCGAAGGGAAGGTGGTATTAAATTTAGGCTAAGGTTTAGGTTGAGGTTAAGGGAATTGATCCTGCCTGACTGCGCCGGGATGAATCCCGCCGCTAAAATGTAGATCGTGCCTGCAGGCACTTTGGGTCATTTTTGGACAAATCTCAGAAAAGTGAACAATGGGATGAATCCCATTGCACTCTGCATCTAAAATTAAGCTAAAGGCCATGCATTCGACATTTTTGGTAGTGTTTGGTTGAATTGTTACAGTATTAAAAAATCAACCTGATTTGTCCAGTTAATAGGGGTCAGTACAAGGTACAGAGATAGTAAAATTTTAAATTTTTCAATTCCCACCTCTCACCATATCCACATGTGGTATGCCGCAATCATCATAAATCTCACCCGTTCTCTTAAAGCCTGCTTTTTCGTAGAATGGAATGGCGTGGAGTTGACTGCTCAGGCGAATTTGAGTGAATCCTGTATTCTTCGCTTCCTCAATCAGCTTCTGTAGAATATGAAAGCCAATATTTTTTCCTCTGTAACTTTCGAGAACTGCCATCCTGCCAATTCTTCCGTCTTTGGTCAGGCGTCCTGTTGCTATTGGGTTGGCTTGCTCATCTTCGGCGAGTACGTGTATGGCTTCTGGATCCTTGTCATCAATTTCTTCTGATTCGGGCACACCTTGCTCATCCACAAAAACCGCGAGTCGTACTTTAAGGAGTTTGTCTTTGTGGGTTTGCCAGGATACAATTTTTAGTGTCATGATAGTGGCACACATAGATTACTTTTTCAGCGCGAACAGAATCATGCGTTTGCTTTCCTTTGCATCGTATGGGCTGCCGTCATAGTTGCCGAATTTTTCGGTTAACTCAAGTCCGGATTCTTCAAAAACATCCCGAAACCATCCAAAATCGTAGAGCTGTACTTTTTCTTCAAAAACTTGATTATTTGAAGTTCCGGGCCAGCTGAAGCGCATCGTTTTTTTAACCATGCTTTTTGATATGCTGCGTGTTATTTCTACTTCTATATCGTCAACTTCATGTTTTTGTTTTTTTACTAACGTAGATGTCACGAAATCGGGATTCAAGTAATCAATCACAAAAGCGCCATTTTCTTTCAGCATAGCAGATACATTTTTTATCACGTTTTTGTTATCATCGTGGTTTTCAAAGTATCCGAAAGACGTAAAGAGGTTTACAATTAAATCAAACCGAATCTTCAACTTTTTCCGCATATCATGCACCACAAAAGACGGGTTTCGTTTTAAGCCTCTTGGAATGTTGGTTTTCGCTTTGTCGATGGCGTTTGGAGATAAATCTGCACCTAAAACTTGGTAGGAAAGAGCCGCCAAATTATACGAATGTCGGCCGCGACCGCATGCAAGGTCAAGTACTTCTCTATATTTGTGCGGTGGGCATGTATGCGCAATCAGGGCTGCCATCATCGCCGCTTCTTCCTCGTCTCTGTGCGCGTATAATTTTTCATAAAGGGGAGTGTCGAACCACTCTTCAAACCAGGCCATAGTGTCAAGTTATTGTCATTAATTTAATCCGGGTTAATCACATTCTTGCGTAAGCTTTAAGGCTCATGTCATCAAACAGTCCTCTTTTGGCTTTCATGTAACCGGTGACGGCAATCATCGCGGCATTATCTGTGCAAAACGAGATACGTGGAACATACAGTTTTAAACCGTTCTCTTTCGCAAGCTTTTCGCTTTTAGCTCTGAGCATAGAATTGGCACTAACTCCTCCGGCTAACAATAGTGTTTTTACCCCCGTTTCATCAATAGCCATTTTTGTTTTGCGAATGAGCGCATCTGTGATGGCATCAGAAACAGAAGCACATAAATGTGAAAGGTTTTTTTCAAGATATGCTTTCTGCTCATCTTTATTTCCAACCGATTCGAGATGATACAGCGCGGATGTCTTTAACCCCGAAAAGCTAAAGTCGAAACCTTCATTCATTAATGCCCGCGGAAAACGGTGGAACCTGGGATCTCCATTTGCAGAGAGTTTGTCCATCACAGGGCCAGCAGGATATGGAAGTCCGAATATTTTACCGATTTTGTCGAACGCTTCGCCGGCTGCGTCGTCTCTGGTTTTGCCGAGAATCTGGTGATTAAATGGTTCCGGGATATATTCAATCTGGGTGTGTCCGCCTGAAACAGTAAGGCACAAAAAGGGGAATTCAGGCTTTTTCTCAATAAAATTGGCATACACATGCGCCTGCATGTGGTTAACCCCAATGATGGGAAGTTTGTTTGAAAGCGCGAATCCCTTGGCGAAAGAAAGTCCCACGAGTAAAGCCCCCATAAGTCCGGGACCGTTGGCTACGGCGACCCCTTGAAGATCTGACTTTTTCATCCCCGCTTCGCTTAAAGCTTGCTCTACAGTAGGCCATATTGCCTGCTCGTGAGCACGAGATGCAAACTCGGGTACAACTCCGCCATATTTTTTGTGGATAGCTTGTGTAGAGACAACATTAGACAGCAAACCCGATGCGTTATACACCGCTGCCGAGGTTTCATCACAAGAAGATTCAATTCCTAAAATAGTCATTTATAGATATGCTCATTTTTCTTTGTAAGCAGGTCAAAGATAGGCAAATTATCATGCAAAAATGAACCACCGAGAAATTTTGAAGATAATCACATAGTCACGAGTACACTTCGTTTCACAACGATAAGTGTATGTTTTTTGGTTTCTGGAATTCTTTTCGTTTGTGTTTTTTTCAGTGAATCACTAATAAAGAGTCGGCTAAAAAAAGAGGGGTTCTGATGGAGGGCGAAGTTTATTAAATGTAAAATTTGGATAATTGCATTGTTCACATCTACTAAAAGATTTCCACAAATTATCCACAAGCCTGAGTAAAAATAACGCCCGCAATAACTGTGATACGTTTTTCAATTTTATGTTGATAAGTTGTTTAAAAATAAGTTTGAAACATAAGGGATATAAAAATATTTTGGTGCTTAGACATTTCTGTTACCAGAGTCATCTAAAGACTTATCGACACTCACTTATAACTGCGTAGTAATGAAAATAAAGCGTCATTTTACAAAATCTTCGTGGAAAACTCCATTCGATGGAATCGAATTTGAGCCACGCACTTCTGAAATCAAAAATCCGGACGGATCCAGTGTTTTTCATCTTAATAATGTAATGGTACCTAAAACGTGGAGTCAGGTTGCGACGGATATCATTGCTCAAAAATATTTCCGCAAAGCCGGTGTACCGGTGAAACTTAAAAAAGTCTCAGAGAAAGGTGTACCTGCGTGGCTTCAACGCTCAACCGTGGATGAGAAAGCGCTTGCCGATACACCGGCAGAAGAAAAGTTCACCATGGAAACTGACAGCCGACAGGTATTCAGCCGTTTGGCAGGATGCTGGACCTATTGGGGATGGAAATACGGATACTTCGACACAGAAGATGACGCGAAAGCTTATTACGACGAATCCTGCTATATGCTGGCTACCCAAATGACCGCGCCAAACAGTCCGCAGTGGTTTAACACAGGCCTGCATTGGGCGTATGGAATTAATGGCCCGGCGCAAGGCCACTATTATGTAGATGGCAAAACAGGAGAATTAAAGAAGTCTGAAGATGCCTACACACATCCACAGCCGCACGCGTGCTTTATACAAAGCATAGACGATGACCTCGTGAATGAGGGTGGAATTATGGATTTATGGGTTCGTGAAGCCCGTCTGTTCAAATATGGATCAGGCACAGGAACAAACTTCTCGAATCTGCGTGGCGCGAACGAGTCGCTGAGTGGTGGTGGGAAGTCATCTGGCCTTATGAGTTTCCTTAAAATTGGTGACAGGGCTGCCGGTGCGATTAAATCAGGTGGTACCACACGCAGAGCAGCAAAAATGGTAACCCTGGATCTTGACCATCCTGATATCGAAGAGTACATCAACTGGAAAGTACGGGAGGAAGAGAAAGTAGCAGCTATCGTGGCCGGTTCGAAATCCTGTGAGAAACATCTCAAAAATGTCATCAGGCTTTGCCAAGTGCCTGTGGAAATTGAAGGCAGAACATACAATGGCGCGGTAAGTCGTGATCCCAAAAAGAATAAAGAACTTACAAAAGCCATTCGTGAGGCAAGCCGTGCAAATGTGCCGATGAACTATATTCAGCGCGTAATTCAATTGGCTGAGCAGGGCTACACAGACATCCAATATGAAACTTACAACACCGACTGGAACTCTGACGCCTACGCTACAGTAAGCGGACAAAACTCAAACAATTCGGTTCGCATTCCAAACGCGTTCATGGAATCATTGCAGGAAGATGGCGACTGGAATCTTTACGGACGTGTTGAGCTCAGAAATGCCGAGGCTGAAGGCAGAGAGCCGGTGCCGTGTAAGACGCTGAAATCTCCTGAATTGTGGGATCAAATCGCTTATGCCGCTTGGGCATGCGCTGATCCGGGAACACAATACCATGATACGATTAATGAATGGCACACTTGTCCGGAAGACGGCCCAATTAAAGCCAGTAATCCATGTTCGGAGTACATGTTCCTGGATAATACCGCGTGTAATCTGGCATCTCTTAATCTCGTGAAATTCTACGACAGCAAAACCGGTATATTCGATGTTGAAGCATATCGTTATGCTGTGAAAGTATGGACCATCACACTGGAAATTTCCGTATTGATGGCGCAATTCCCCTCCAAAGAAATTGCGGAGTTGTCTTACGAATTCCGTACGCTTGGCCTCGGATACGCGAATATTGGCTCCTTGCTGATGATTCAGGGCATCCCCTACGACAGTAAAGAAGCACTTGCCATTACCGGAGCGCTGACATCCATCCTGCACATGACCTCTTACGCTACAAGCGCCGAAATGGCTGCTGAGCATGGCCCGTTCCCCGGATATGAGCGTAATAAAGAACACATGCTTCGGGTGCTGAGAAACCACAGGCGTGCCGCTTACAATGTACAACCGGAAGAGTATGAGGGACTGACCATCAAGCCGATGGGAATTGACGCTTCTGTTTGTCCGGAATATCTGCTTAAAGCCGCCCGCGAAGACTCTGA
>SLDG01000259.1 GCA_007125355.1 Balneolales bacterium
AGATTTTAATCGTTATTCATAGACAAAACGGCAAGGAATGCTTCTTGTGGGATTTCAACGGCACCGACCTGTTTCATACGTTTTTTACCTTCTTTTTGTTTTTCAAGAAGTTTTCTTTTTCTGGTGATATCCCCACCGTAACACTTGGCAATAACGTCTTTACGAAGTGCCCTGATAGTATCACGAGCAATTACTTTATTGCCAATGGCAGCCTGAACAGCCACTTCATACATTTGTCGTGGTATAAGTTCTTTCAACTTAGCGCAAAGTTTCTTGCCCCATTCGTATGCTTTATCGCGGTGAACTATGCTTGAAAGTGCGTCAACCGGATCACCGTTAAGTAATATATCCAACCTTACCATATTTCCCGGGCGGTACCCAATCACTTCATAATCAAGCGAAGCATAACCCCTGGTATTGCTTTTTAGCTTATCATAGAAATCAAATACTACCTCAGCCAAAGGCAACTCATAGGTGATGTCGACCCTGCTTGAATCGAGATACATAGTGTTTCTGTACACGCCACGCCTTTCCTGACAAAGTTTCATAATTGCGCCGATATATTCAGCAGGCGTAATAATCTGGGCTTTAATATACGGCTCAAAAACTTTCTCCACATTTCCCGCATCCGGCATTTCACTGGGATTATCTACCGTCAACTCCTTACCGTTGCGATCTATAATTTCATATTCCACGTTTGGAACCGTGGTAATGATATTCATATCGAATTCTCGCTCAAGACGCTCCTGAATTATTTCCATGTGGAGCATCCCCAAAAATCCTGCTCTGAATCCAAATCCGAGCGCCGCTGATGTTTCGGGAACAAACTGAAGTGACGCATCATTGAGCTGCAATTTTTCAAGCGCTGCCCTGAGACTCTCAAAATCTTCACTGTCAGTGGGATAAATTCCACTGAAAACCATAGGTTTTACCTCTTTATAACCGGCAATTGGTTCAGTGGCGCCATTTTTCTTGGTTGTTACTGTATCGCCGACTTTTGTGTCTTCCAGAGTTTTAACACTTCCAATGATGTAACCAACCTCACCGGCAGAAAGCTTTTTACATGGCTCCGGTTTTAGCTTAAGATATCCGATTTCATCAGCGTCATACTCCTGATCGACGGCCATAAAAAGAATTTCATCCCCTTGGTGCAAAACACCATCCATAATACGAACATATACCACCGATCCACGATAGGTATTAAACACAGAATCGAAGATAAGTGCTTTTAAAGGCTTGTTTGGGTCACCTTTAGGCGCCGGAACTCTGGCAACTATTGCCTCCAAAAGATCTTCGACTCCCATGCCTGTTTTACCGGATACAGGCAAAATTTCTTCTCTTTCGCAACCAATTAGATCCATTATTTGCTGAGCAGCAGCTTCAACATCCGCTCCGGGGAGATCAATTTTATTTAAAACAGGTATGATTTCAAGGTCTTGTTCAATAGCCTGATATAAATTTGAAATTGTTTGCGCCTCAACTCCCTGAGCTGCATCTACAACCAAAATGGCTCCCTCACAAGCTTTAAGCGCGCGGGAAACTTCATAAGCAAAATCTACGTGCCCGGGTGTATCGATGAGGTTTAAAACATATTCTTTGCCATCATTTGCTTTGTAGCTCATTTTAATGGCATGGCTTTTAATTGTAATTCCCCGTTCACGCTCAAGGTCCATGTCATCGAGCACCTGAGACTGCATTTCACGTTCGGTTATTGAACCTGTACGTTCAAGTAACCTGTCAGCAAGCGTAGATTTGCCGTGATCAATGTGAGCGATAATACAAAAATTGCGAATATGTTCCATTAAGGGGATTTTGTCTGAAAATTCTAAAGTTAGATAAAATAAGGAAAATGCCGCTTAAAACGAATCACTACAGTGCTTATTGAGATAACTATTCCGTCTTCTGAGTTATTTCCAAAACCGGCACAAATTAAGAAACATGAATCGCATTTTTGTAATTCCATTATCGTATTTCAATGTTTGAAATAACGCAGAAAATAGGCTCCGATTATGCTTAGCTGGAATAAAGTTTTAGACTTAAAACATACTTTTTATTACTTCCGGGGCTTTTTCGAATACTTCAGGGAGTTTTTCGGGTATGCGTCCACCGGCTGTGGCGAGGTTGGGTTGGCCTCCGCCTCCACCACCAACAATATTTGCCAATGAACCAACTAAACCTCCGGCTTTTACTCCTTTTTTGATTAGATCTTCAGTTACAGCGGCCATGAGGTACACTTTACCGTTTTCTTTGTCGGATGTACCAAGAATTATCACGGTTTCTTTTTCAAGTTGGTTTAACGCAATATAGCCTAACTGTTTTAGACTGTTCATATCACCAGATTCGACTATTCCACCGACAAAATTTAGTCCGGGTTCTATGCTTTTTGCATCTGATATTAGTTTATCCAGCGCTCCCACGGCAGATTCACGCTTTGTTTTTTCCAGTGCTTTTTCGAGCTGCTTCTTTTCGTTTTGCAGATTTTCGATGTATTCAATCGGATCAATACTTGCTCCTGCTGCTGATTTAATTCCGGCAATCAATTTCTTTTCATTTCTCAGTACTTCATCTGCTTTGCGACCGCTTACAGCCTCAATTCTTCTGATACCGGCTGCAACACTTGTTTCCATCGTAAATCTGAAATACCCGATTTCACCGGTGTAATTTACATGAGTTCCACCACACAATTCAACTGAATAAGATTTGTCGAAGGTAATCACCCTAACTTTATCGCCGTATTTTTCGCCGAAAAGCATCATCGCACCACGGTTGCGAGCTTCTTCCAAAGAAACGCTTCTTTCTTCTGTTAGTGGGATGTTCTCCTGGATTTTGGTATTCACAAGTTGCTCTATTTCATCAAGTTGATCCGGTTTTACAGCTTCAAAATGAGAGAAGTCGAATCTTAGCTTTTCATCGTTAACAAGCGAGCCTTTTTGAACGACATGCGTACCTAAAACCTGGCGAAGTGCCGCATGAACAAGGTGCGTTGCGGTGTGATGTTTTTTGATTTCTGTTCTACGAGCAGTGTCAATAGCAGCACGAAAAACAGCATCAGGATTTCCCGGGATGTCGGATGTAAAATGTACATATCTGCCATCAACTTTTTGAACGTCTTTTACAGCGAGATGTTGATCTCCACCCGACAAAACACCGGTATCAGCTACCTGACCACCGCTTTCGGCATAAAACGGGGTTTTATCTAAAATAATCTCAGCACCGTTTTTTGATTTTCTCCATGCCAGAATTTTTGCATCTTCTTCCACAGAATCATATCCCGTAAAAACCGTATTTGTGATATCAGACTCCTTACCATGAACAAAAATCCATTCGCCTTTTTCTGATGCATCCGCGGCAAAACGTCCGGCTGCCCTTGCACGCTCTTTTTGCTCCTGCATGAGTTCACTAAAACGTTTTTCATCAACTGAAAGCCCTCTTTCCCTTGCCATAAGGTGCGTCAGGTCAATGGGGAAACCATACGTATCGTGCAGTTTAAAAGCGTCATCACCGGAAATAACCTTGGTATTTTTGGCAATATCTTCAAACAAGGAAATGCCTGAGCCAAGTGTTTTCAGGAAGCTGTCCTCTTCAGATTTTATAACATTTTGCACATAGTTCAACTGTGCGTGTAATTCCGGGAAGACATCATTAAACTGCTTCGCCAAAACCGGCACTAAATCGAACATGAAAGGCTTTCTGAGCCCTAAAGAATCCCAACCATAACGGACAGCACGTCGCAGAATCCGGCGTATGACATATCCCCTGCCATCATTAGATGGTGAAGCGCCATCTGTAATTCCAAAACTAACGGCACGAATGTGATCGGCTATTACACGCATGGCAATATCGGCCTTCTCGTCATCTCCGTAGGTTTTGCCGGCCTTCTTTGCAATTTCCTGAATGACTGGGGTAAAAACATCACTATCGTAGTTAGAGGTTTTATTTTGCAGTACCGCGCAAATTCTTTCGAAACCCATACCGGTATCCACATGTTTGGCAGGCAATGGTTTAAGCAGTCCTCCCTCCATTCTGTTGAACTGAATAAATACAAGGTTCCATATTTCCATTACGCGCGGATCATCGGCGTTTACGAGTAACGCCCCGTCTGATTTTTTGCGTTCTTCATCGGAACGAAGATCAATATGAATTTCTGAACACGGGCCACACGGTCCGGTTTCTCCCATCTCCCAGAAATTGTCTTTTTTACTGCATCTGAGAATATGGTCGTGAGAGATATTCGTTTCTGATTTCCACAGCTCAACTGCCTCCTCATCTGCATCAAGTCCATCCTGCTCGTCGCCGCCGAAAACGGTGGCATAAAGCCTGTCAGGATCTAATCCCCATTCCTTAACCAGTAATTCCCATGCCCAGCCAATGGCTTCCTTTTTGAAATAATCACCAAAAGACCAGTTTCCGAGCATTTCAAAAAGCGTGTGGTGATACGTATCGTGACCAACTTCTTCAAGATCATTATGCTTACCCGAAACACGAATACATTTTTGGGAATTTGCCGCTCTTTTCCATTGCTTCCCATCCTGCTCGTAGGTTTCCACATCACCAAGAAAAACCGGTTTAAATTGATTCATACCCGCATTTGTGAATAATAATGTGGGATCACTTTTGGGTACAACCGGAGCGCTTGGCGTGATAACGTGCTGTTTCTTCTTAAAAAAATCGAGGAATTCCTGCCTGATTTGAGCGGATGTCTTCATGCGTTTTTGGATAGATTCTTCTGGTTAATAATTTGTTATTTATTCTGTGTCTGTCGGATTTTATTCAAGCTTCAAAGATATTAAAAAACAAGCTCAAATATGCGCAGGATTTTGTTTTAAGATGATGGTGGCTGGTTTATCTGTTTATTCGTTTATGGGCATGACTAATTGCAAAATTCTGGCTTGGCAGAGTCACAATGCGTTGTGGCTCTACCAGATCCAAATTACATCATCTAAAAATGCCGGAGGTATGACTCTGATATGTTTTAATGAGGATTTCATTGGCGAATTCGAATTCATAGCTTGGATATTATTGGGAGATTTCTCTCGCTTGCCTTGGTTTGGCATCTTGTGTGCTATGGGTTAAGTTTTTACCGTTTATAAGAGCCCGCGTTCGAAATGATAAAAATCAACACAAAAAATTCTTTGAGTTTTTGCGTCCTGGTGGTTCCCCAAAAAAGCTACTTAAAAACCTCTACCAAGAATATAATGTGGTCTTCGAATGTGGTATCAATTAATTCGAGGCCTTCTTGAATATCTTGTCTGCTAACGTTGGCAGCGAAACGTTTGTCTTTGAGTTTCTTTTTTACGGATTTTGGTTTCATCCCATTAAACCCCTCAGGACGCATAAGACTAACAGCGTACATAAACCCGCTGATTTCATCACAGGCGAATAGATAACGCTCGATTTCGGTTTCCGGGTGCTTGCCGGTTCTGCCCGGTGCGTGCGCTCGAATCGCTTCGAGCACATTGTTTGATAGCGAATACTCGGGCAGTATTGAGGCTAAAGCGTAATTGGGGTGCTCATCAGGCTTTTTCTCCCAATCGAGGTCATGCAGTAACCCAGCCAGATACCAATCTAATGTTTCTTTTTCTGATTTCCCCAGTTTATTTGCATAGGCTTCCATTGCTTGAGCAACCATATTGCTATGCAACCTTAAGCTGTCAGAATCGATCCACTCATTAAGTAATTTTTGAGCTCCCGCTTTATCCATAAATTTGTTATTTGATGAG
>SLDG01000060.1 GCA_007125355.1 Balneolales bacterium
CCGCCATCGGCATCGGTCATAATTCCGCCAATCGGCAGTGGCAAGACTTCTTCCACATCACCTTGAACCGCAGCGATTCCTCCTTTGGCATCCATAATCAGGTTAACCACGCGACTCAGATATTCATCCGAGCTTCCGACTACTATGATATTATGGGAATCATGCCCGACAGATGAAGCAATTGCTCCGTTTTTTATCCCGAAATTTTTTATAAATCCCACGCCGGGATTCGCTTTTTCGTAACGATTCACAACTGCAATTTTAAGGATGTCATTTGCTGGATCGGCTAATAGTTCTCCATTTTCTTTGGGAAGTATTGCCTCAATTCTGTTTGTAATGAGCTCTCCATCCAGTGCCTCAATGACCGGAACCGTTTCAGAATCAGTGTTAGTAAAACATTTAAAGTCATTCGGGGAAGTTTTATGAGCCGTGAAATTATTGATGGGGGTTACACTCACTTTATCAAACCTGACCTCTCCGTCGTACACACAATCTCCGTTAATCCAGGTTTGGGAAACGTGCATGTTTTCAACATCATCCACCACAATGAAATCCGCCGGGTCGCCGGGCTGAAGTAAACCAACATTCATGGAGTAATGGCGCACCGGCAACACGCAGGCCGAATGCAGTACATCAAACAAATCAAAACCGCGTTTGAGTGTTCGGCTTACGAGCTCGTTGATGTGGCCCACCAACAAATCATCGGGGTGTTTATCATCCGAGCAAAACATGATTTCAGGGGCGTAATCGTGCATTAAATCGATCAGCGCTTCGTAATTCTTCGCGGCGCTGCCTTCACGGATGGCAATTTTCAAACCGTATCTGAGCTTATCAAGGGCTTCTTCTTTGGTAAAGCATTCGTGGTCGGTTGTAATTCCGGCCGAAGCATATTTTTTCGCCTGTTCGCCTTTTAGTCCCGGAGCGTGACCATCAACCGGCTTGCCAGCATCGTGCGCCGCTTTGATTTTTGCCATTACTTCAGGGTCGTCATTCAAAACCCCTGGCCAGTTCATCATTTCGGCCAGGTAGTAAATGTCATCGCGGGCAAGAAGCTCACGGATATCATCAACTGTCAGTTCGGCACCGGCTGTTTCAAAAACGGTGGCCGGCACACACGACGGAGCCCCGAAGTGAAATTTCAGGGGCACTTTTTTGCCGTTTTCAATCATGAAGTTAACGCCTTCCATCCCGCAAACATTGGCTATTTCATGCGGGTCAGAAATAGTGGCAACCGTTCCGTGCCTGACCGCGAGCCGCGCGAATTCCGACGGCACCAGCATGGAGCTTTCAATGTGAATGTGCGCATCCACAAACCCCGGCATAATGTATTGCTCAGGCACATTATCGGTTTCTTTCAGCCGGGAAATGCGCCCGTTTTCAAAATGAACCTCGCCCCTGAACTGCCTGCGATTTACCGGATCAAGAATAATACCTTTTAAAACAGTCATTGTATCCTCAAATTATCTTTTCTAAGCTGTCTGCATTTTTTGAAAACTGTTTGCTAAGATGAGCTTAAAATCTGAGAATTACAATTGGCGGATTGTATCTTATTACTCAACATTAGGGTGGGATATGCAAAGAACGCCTCGATGAAATGTCTGCACATTGCATTTAATCCGTCATGGAGCTGAATTAATTAGGTGCAGGGGGTTGGCTAAAAAGTCAATTTTTGAGGATCTTGCCTATTGTCGTATATCCTTAGAATATCAATGGATTCTTTACTATCACGATAATAGAGGGTGTTGTGTTTAGTCAAAACACATTTTCTGATTTTTTTATTCTTATTAATTAAAGGATATTGTTTGGGATTAGTTGATATCTGAGATATTGATGATGAGGTAATTTCGATAAACCCCTGTACTATCTTGTCACCCCAATTCTCTTTAAGGTATTCAAGGATTGTTGAAAAATCATTTTCAGATAAGGGTGACCAATTTACTGGCTTAGGCATGTGAATATTTCTTGCGAAATTTGGTCATAACCTTTTCGTTCGGAATACCTTTCCCTGACTCAATTTCCTCAATTGCATCAAAAATGCCCTGCTTTTGCTCTTCGGTCAATTTTTCCCAATCACTAACATCCTTTTTTTCATTAAGAAAATTCAGTACAACGCCATATAATTCTTCTAACCGATTCCTTTCAAGTGAATCGATTTGCCGGAAGATTTTGATTTTTAGATCAGATGCTGTCATAGTTTGTCTTTCTTAAAAAATACAAAAATATAAATTACTTGTTCAATTAGCTTGTCTAACCTTTCAGCTAAATCGTTTAAAAGATTAATATAACAGTTTTTGTTCGGCAGCTATTTAAAACATCTCAATTATCTATCAATCTTTGCAGCGCATCCCGGGATTCGTCGATGTCGATTTGGCCGAGCGCCATGACAACCGTACGCCGCACCGAACCTGCAGGGTCATTTTCAGCGACCCAACTCAAAAAGTTTACCAGAGAACTGCCGTCGTCCTGCCTGAAGGCAAACGAGTGTATTATCTGTGCCCGGTTCGATGATTCGGGAATTCCGGCGAAATGGTTTTTAAACCAATCCAGTTCACCTATTTCATCCAGCGATCTAAAAAGCTGACCACCCATACGATGCCAGTTGTCTGATTTTTCCACAATCCGGCGTATATCCCCGATTTGTACCTTGCCGGACTGAAACCATCGTTGTAACGCAAACTGTGAAGCCGTTTGTGAAGAATGATTCATGGCTACATTAAGTACCTTGTCGCGAAGTGCCGGGTCATCCGAGACATCTATCTGCGATATAACTAAAGTCAGAATATCAGCGGATGTGTCCGGGGAGATTAATGCGGCCACATATTGCTTCAATTCATCATCATCTGAGTTTTGCACCAAATTAACAGCCATCATAACCTGTTGGCTTTCCCCGGAATCAATAGCATCTTTAATGATTGATCTGAAGGGCTCCGGATTTCTGTTACGCAAACTCATCAAAACCATGGACCGTAATTGGGAATCTTCAGATTTTAAATATAAATCACGCAAAATGTCGTTTATTTCATCCTCATCCCCATTCATTCCAGACAAAAAATGCAGATACATCGCCATTTCCTGCCTGTTTGAAACATCCTTCAGCCGCTCCATTACAAATGGCAGAGCCACAGAACCATCAGATGAAAATAATTGACTGAGAAACAGTTGCCTTTGGGTGGCAGTCAGGTCGTCATAGCGGTCACGGAAATACTCCATGGCCATTGCTTCCGGTATTTTCTGTAATGCAAACATCGCACTGCTTCTGACCTGCTCGTTCTCATCATTTTCAAAAACATGCTTCAGAAAGTCACCCGAATCACCGGCCTGGGCGGAAATAAGTGCATTAACGATTTGCTGCCTCACTCGAACACCCGGATTCTGCTCATAAATCCGTCTGAGTATTGAAACATCCGGGTTTCTTTGCATGGCGAGGGCAGTAATGGCTGCTAACATCATTTGTTCATCGCTGGTTTTTTCGTACGATTCCACTTTAGCCAAATAAGTGGGGTTACCCTGCTCTGCTATTTTATGCGCAAGTTGAATCAGGTTTGAGCGGGCGTCTTCTGTCCAGCGGCTTCGCGGATAATCCTCCAGAAATTGCTCGAAGCACTGAAAATGATTCTCCGCAGAACCGCCGCGCTGACGATCACTAAAACACAACCAAAATGATGCTCCGTCCCTGTGATTGCCGTCTTCAAACGTGGATAAATACGACCGAAAACCACGGGAGGCATCATCCCAGTTCCGTTCCAGTACATGAGCATACGCCCGCTGATAAGCCTGAGCTGCTGTGTCTTGCTCATCATAAGTATGGACAAATCCTGTAAATAAAATCAATAATGCTATAAGGTAATTCATATTTATCCTCTTCGGTTTAATATTGAGCGGCAGCAAACGATTGCAGCCTGAATCTTTCAAGGGAAATTCGTGGGACAATACTACGATCTGCGGCTGTTTTATGTACCAGCCAAATCGTTTCATAATCTTCGGGCTCTGCCTGCCGGTCGAGTGTTCGCAACAGGATGGCACATTCTTCCATCAAATCAGCCAAGTGGTGTTGGTTTTGTTCAACTAATACATGTTGAAGACGATCAGCTTCATCAACAAGTTTGCCGGCCAACCCGAGTTCGATAGTAAAAGAATAGTCAGTGTTATCTAAGTTGTTCATATCCAGATGGCCGAGTGACATAAACAAGATTTCAGCACGATTAAAGAATGACGAGATATCGTTTTTTAAAGATGTTTCCAAGTCGTAGAAGCTGATTTCTTGCTCTGTGGGTGGAAGCGATTGTTGATTTAACATCCAGATAATTCCACCAACAAAACCTGCCAACAGCACCGCCGCAACAGCCAGATAATAACGATATATAGTTATTGTCGGTTTTTGAGATACCGGATTCTTTTGTTTCAGGTTTTGGGATATAACCGGATACGCTTCCTCAATCTTGTCGGCGTAAGGGTCGTTCAGGGAGTCCATCAACTGCCGCTTTTGCTCCCAAACGGATGCACAATCGCTGCATTTCGCAAGATGGGCATCAACCTCATATTTCTCGTTGGCTGATAGCTCACCGCGATACCATCCGTCAAATAAATGCTCAATATGTTCACATGATTTGCTCATGATTCGATTTTATAAGGTTTTAAAAGAACCTGAAGGCGTTGCAAGGCTCTGTGCATGTGCGTTTTTACGGTTCCCGGCTGCATTTCTGTTACCTCAGCCACTTCGCGGATACTCAAATCATGGAAATGCCGCAGTACAAACACACTTCGCTGATTCTCCGAAAGTTGTGTCAAAGCGGCCTTAATCCGGCTGTTTACCATTTCGGTGTTCACCTCAATATCCGGTTTCGGATCGTGCAGGTTTTCAGTATCCGGCATTTGGTCAACAGGCATCGTTTGCATGGATTGTTTGAGTTTACCACGTTTTGATTTCAGAAACTCATTCACAGTTATCCGGTAGAGCCAGGTCTGAATACCGGAATCGCTCCTGAATGACTGAATGTGACGCAACACGTTGAAGAAGACTTACAGAACAATATCTTCGGCATCAAACCTTTCGCCGGATAATTGCAAAGCCAGTCGAAAGATTTTCTTCCCGTAAAGGTCAACCAACCGATCGTACGAACCGGGGTCGCCTTGGGAAAGGCCTTGTATCAGTTTCTGTTCCTCTTCAGGGGATGTCATAATGATTAGATGCGGGCTGAGGGCAAAAGGTTTACATAGGGATGGGTTTTTTTTCTCAATTCTCTTCACACGCATGAAGCTACAAACTTCATTTCATATATGTACTGTAAATTGTGGATTTGATTTGTGATACGTTAGAAGGCAATAATTAAGTTTCTACTTTCATTAGTCTTTTTTACCCATTCATAAGATGAAACTCTAAAGTTGATATGTTTAAATATTGTACATATTTTTGTACATATAAACTCGTACTAACTTGTAAATGTATGATTTCAACCACGCTATCCGATTTCCGAAAAGACATGAAGCGGTATTTCGATAGGATTACCGATAATTTTGAAACTCTTGTTATTAATCGGGGCAAGGATAAAGGTATTGTGATTATGTCACTTTCAGAGTACAATTCCTTAAATGCTACCAATCATGAGTTGTCATCC
>SLDG01000329.1 GCA_007125355.1 Balneolales bacterium
ACCTTAATATTGGCGCGGGAAGAATTGTTTGGCAGGAACTTTCGCGAGTCAACAAAGCTATCAGAGAAGGTGATTTTTTCACAAATCATGTTCTTGTTGATGCCGTAAAAAAAGCCAAGGAGAAGGGCTATATCCACATCATGGGATTATTCTCAGATGGTGGTGTTCACAGCCACAATGAACACCTTTTTGCCCTCCTGAAACTTTGCAAGCAGCACGGTATCCCCAATGTGTATGTACACGCATTCACAGATGGCCGTGACACTGCCCCGCACTCCGGACTTGGATACGCACAAGCCTTCAATAAAGTAGCTGCTGAGGTTGGTGTCGGTGAGCTTGCAAGCGTAATTGGCCGTTACTATGCCATGGATCGTGATAAACGATGGGAACGAGTAGAGAAAGCATATAACGCGTTGATTTTTGGGGATGGCGCCGAAGCTGATACCGCTGAACAAGCTTTTAAACAAAGCTATGATGAGGGCGTTACAGATGAATTCATCCTGCCCACAGTGGTTAATAAAGACCCAGAGTCTCGTCTGAAAAAAGACGATGTGGTACTATTTTACAATATTAGAGGTGACCGCGCCAGACAAATTACCACAGTTTTGACCGATTCTGATTTCTCGGAGTTCAAAACAGCCGGCGACTTAAACCTGGAATACATTACGTTTACGCAATATGATGCTACTTTCAAGCGTCCAAAGGTAGCATATCCCCCTGTAAACCTTAAAAATACACTCGGAGAGGTAGTTTCCGCGCATGATTTAAAACAGTTGAGAATTGCGGAAACAGAGAAATATCCCCATGTTACATATTTCTTTAATGGTGGAATTGAAATTCCGAATGAGGGCGAAGAGCGCATTATGGTGCAAAGCCCTAAAGTTGCCACATACGATTTACAGCCGGAAATGAGCGCTCCTGAGGTTGGGGATAAACTCATCGAAGCTCTTAAATCTGAAAAATTTGAGCTGGCGATTCTCAATTTTGCAAACCCCGATATGGTTGGCCACACCGGCGTAATGGAAGCCGCAATTAAAGCTGTAGAAACTGTAGATGAGCAATTACGCCGGGTGGTTGAAACTGCCAAAGAACATGATTACAGCGTAATTGTGATAGCAGATCACGGAAACGCCGACTGCATGGAACAAACAGACGGAAGTCCGCATACCGCCCATACTACAGCTCCGGTTCCTTTCATACTCATAGATGCCGACAGAAAAAATGCCAAAGTTAAAGACGGCATCCTTGCTGATGTTGCTCCTTCCCTTCTGAAACTTTTGGGCCTGCCCAAACCGGAAGAAATGACCGGTAATGCTTTGTTTTGATTGGTTTTGAGTAGTATTGGGTTGTGCAACGTAACTAAACTTTTTAAGTTTTTATAAAAATATAATGCCTGCAAAACCCCGTTTTGCTGAGACCATTAAATCCACTCTTAATCTAGATACATTTAATAGATATGACGGTCGGGTAAACACCGATGTCATCCCGCAAGCGCCCGCGTCTATTATCTAAAACCATCTCTGATCTCAAGGGCGCTGTGCGGGATCATCCAGCTATGAAATGGCTCTTTGGTTATATTCGCATTAGTTCGTGGACATGTTTGACAAAATTACCCGCTAACGCGGTTTCGAGCATCTCAAAAACCCTTGGAGGGTTTCTGTGAATCAAATTTCTCCCTCCTTTTCGACGAAACCCTCCAAGGGTTATACGTTTGGTATTTGTTTTATCAAAGGGGATGAGATATGAACCTGACAATATCGACAATGGTTAAATTAATGGGGATAATGTTGAGAAAATTGGTGATGTCGACCCTGGTAGAGATGCAAGGCAATGCGTCTCTACCAGGGTCGGAAATATCAATAAATATTTAATAAAAATACATTTACATGCATCAAAACGATCCTCCTAAATATAAAAGCGGGGCGATACAAGATGACGATGCTTTAACCCATTAATTTTTTGCTTCTGATGCTTTACTCAGGTATTCGAAGTATTCGATCCTACTCCTTAGAATCCATTATTGCTAAATTAAATATACAACAGAATAAATAAACGACTAAACAAACTTCCCCCTTTTTAAACATTCTATTTTTTCAATACTTCTCTTGATTTTACCCTGTGCCTGTACTACTTTGTAGAAGTTATGAACTAATGCTGTGAGTCATTCGTTTAGTGTACTTAATCAATCACCTTTTATTATAATTAAGAGAATTCCCATGGAGGGCAATTTTTCCAACAGAGTTAGAGACGTAATACAATTCAGCCGTGAGGAAGCACTCAGGCTTGGCCACGATTACATTGGTACCGAGCATTTGATTCTTGGCATCATTCGCCTTGGTGATGGCGTAGCCATAAAAATCCTCAAAAACCTGAATTGTGAACTCTTTAAGCTCAAAAAAACCATAGAGGACACGGTTCGCGGAACCGGTGGCGCCGTAACAGTAGGAAATATTCCACTGACAAAACAAGCTGAAAAAGTTCTACGCATCACTTACCTCGAAGCAAAACTTTACAAAAGTGACACTATTGGAACTGAGCACTTGCTATTATCTCTATTAAGAGACGACGAAAACATTGCTGCTCAAATCCTGCAGCAGTTCAATGTTACTTACGATGTAGTGCGCGAAGAACTTGACCTGATCATAACGGGGCGCGATCGTGGAGGCCAAAGCAGTTCACCTCCATCAGCTACATCCGAATTAGCCCCTTCTAAAAGTTATCAATCATCACCAGGCAGTGGCCGGGAAAAGAAAATGGAAAAGACAAAAACACCAGTATTAGATAATTTTGGCAGAGACCTTACCAAACTTGCCGAAGATGGCAAACTCGACCCAATTGTTGGCCGTGAAAAAGAAATTGAGCGTGTTGCTCAGGTTCTGAGCCGAAGAAAGAAAAATAACCCGGTTTTAATTGGCGAACCAGGTGTCGGTAAAACGGCTATCGCTGAAGGACTCGCTATCCGGATTTTTGAAAGAAAAGTATCTCGAGTGCTTTACGACCGTCGGGTTGTTGCCCTTGACCTTGCCGCCCTCGTTGCCGGAACAAAATACAGAGGCCAATTCGAAGAGCGAATGAAAGCCGTAATGAATGAGCTTGAGAAAGTAAGCAACGTTATACTTTTCATAGATGAGCTTCACACAATCGTAGGTGCCGGCGGTGCTTCAGGTTCTCTTGATGCATCGAACATGCTTAAGCCTGCCCTTGCACGTGGTGAGGTACAGGCAATTGGCGCGACCACACTTAACGAATATAGACAGTATATCGAAAAAGACGGTGCGCTTGAAAGAAGATTCCAGAAAATTATGGTTGATCCAACAAGTGTCGAGGAAACGAAAATCATCCTCAATCAGATCAAACCTAAGTATGAAAAGCACCACAGCGTTAAATATACCGAAGAGGCAATCGAATCTTGTGTAAAATTAACAGACCGTTATGTAACTGACAGGTATCTGCCGGATAAAGCCATCGATGCACTCGATGAGGCCGGTGCGAGAGTCCATTTAGCAAATATTACCGTACCAAAACACATCATAGATCTCGAGGAGTTGATTGAAAAGACCTCTGAGGAAAAAAATATGATGGTTAAAAAGCAGCGTTTCGAAGATGCTGCCCGTCTTAGAGATACTGAGAAAAAATTAATTGAAGAACTCGAAAAATCTCAACTTGAGTGGGAGAAAGAGTCAGAGAAAATTGTTTTTGACGTTACAGAGGAAGATGTTGCCCGCGTAATAGGAATGATGACTGGCATACCTGTTTCTAAAATTGCGCAGAGTGAAGGCCAAAAGTTGTTGAAGATGCGTGATGAACTGACCGGTAAAGTAATTGGTCAGGATGAAGCGATTGTAAAGTTAGCCAAGGCAATACAAAGAACAAGAGCCGGGTTAAAAGACCCCGCGCGCCCAATTGGTTCATTTATTTTCCTTGGCCCAACCGGTGTTGGTAAAACAGAATTGGCAAAAACGCTTTCCAAGTATTTATTTGATGTGGATGATGCCCTTATCCGTATCGACATGTCGGAATACATGGAAAAATTCTCTGTTTCACGGCTTGTAGGAGCACCTCCGGGATATGTGGGATACGAAGAAGGCGGAATCCTTACTGAAAAAGTGCGCCGCAAGCCATATTCTGTTGTGCTTTTAGATGAAATCGAAAAAGCTCACCCGGATGTATTCAACCTCTTACTTCAGGTATTGGATGATGGTATTCTGACCGATTCACTTGGGCACAAAGTGGATTTCAGGAATACAATCATCATAATGACATCCAACATTGGTGCCAGAGATATCAAAAATCTTGGGCGGGGTATCGGATTCAGTCCTTCAGCTGAGACTACGTTTGATTATGGGAAAATGAAGTCGGTTATACAGGAAGCACTCCGTAAAGTATTTAATCCTGAATTCCTTAACCGTGTTGATGATGTAATTGTGTTCAAGCCGCTCGATAAAGAAGATATCTACAAAATCATAGACAATATGGCGGATCAGCTCTTCAAGAGAATACGCGACCTCAACTTTAATGTTGATATTACTAAAGGTGCAAAGGAATTTCTCGCTGATAAAGGGTTTGATCCTAAGTACGGTGCGCGTCCTCTTAAAAGAGCAATCCAGCGATTTGTAGAAGACCCGCTTGCTGAAGAGTTATTGGCATCTGAAAAGGCCGAAGGCTCTACAATACGCATTAAAATGAATGCTGCCCGCGATGGTCTTACATTTGAGTGGAAAGAACCTGAAAAGCAAATTACTGAAACTAACGGCGAATCTGTTGCTGATGAAAAAGCATCTGCAAAAGAGGATTAACCTTCGTACTCATTAATCCATTCTCTAAAATAAAAGTAAAGCCCGGCAACAAATTCGTTACCGGGCTTTTTCTTTATAGTTAATAGATTGTTGTTTGATAACTATTTGACAAACATCATTTTTTGCACCTTTACAAAATCTCCTGCCTGCATCTTGTAGAGGTAAATCCCTGATGCTAGTCGAGAAGCATCGAAGGCAACTGTGTGATATCCAGCATCCTGAGTTGAGTTTACGACGGTAGAAACTTTCTGTCCTGCAATGTTGTATATGTCTATACGTACATGTACTGTTTCAGAAACAGAATATCGTATCATAGTAACAGGATTAAATGGGTTCGGATAATTTTGCATAAGAGCGAATTCAGTTGGCAGGCTCGTCTCAGCATCACCGGTTAATACAACATTTATCCTGTCAGTTTGACTCGCAAGAGTAATCAATTCTCCACCTGAAACTACCGTATTGCTGAGTTCAACTAAACCTTTTAACTGAGTTACATGGTAAGTACCATTTCCTTCAATTGTAATGGTAACCGGTTCATCTGATTGTTGCAGTTCGAGAACAACAATATCGTTTTCACTCAACCACCATCCGCCACTGAAACGAACATCAAATGCTCCTTGAGGAGGTAACGGAGGTAACGAGAATTGTTCAATTACGGTATTTTTTGGTTTATCATCTCCAAAATATAAATCTCTGGAAATATCGCCGCTGTTTACGGTGATTCTATGATGATTATCAAAGCTATACGTTGTTTCAGAAGCTAATTGAGTAGTTGTTGCTCCATTAAATGTTACAGACCCCGAAGCATTTGCACGCAGCCAATAGCCACGGCCGGGCTCCAGAATCGACTCGTTTACATAAGCACCATTAAATCCAAAAAGTGTACCTGAAATGATTATTCCGCTTGGGTCATTCACAGAACCAATTGCTGAAGCCATAGACGGACCGGAAATAAGATTCCAGCCGGGAGTCATATTTACAGTTACTTCATTTACAGCAGCTCCAACAAATATCTCGGTTGCTGCTGAGCCATAACGCAACCAGTAACCGGTGCCATGATCCAGTGTTTGCGCACTTTGATAGGCACCGTTAAATCTGAATAATGTGTTGGCAAGTGATCCTGTAAAAATCTCCTGGAAATTTTGATGATCTGCTTCTACAGGCAAACCAACCATATTCCAACCGGCGGCATAGTTACGGGGTATTTCAATATCCGTTACCAAAGTATGAGTCAGAGAGAGTTCTGTAATAAAAGACTGCGAAATAACCAGGCTGCTCTGTTGACTCATGTCTACATTAACAAAACTGCCATTTACAATATCGCGCAGGTAGAAGACTCCCTCTTCAGGAAGCACACTCGGATCCCAGCTTAACGTAATGGGTCCGAACCCTGATTGTGGAGCAAAACGGACATTCCATTGAGTTTCTTCAACTATCGTTGGCTGGAAGAATGTGAAATACGCTTCTCCACCAAATCTGATTCGGGCATCGAAGGCACCTTCCGGTGGAGCCGGTGGAGCATATTCATCATATTGAGGGTCAAATCCGGTTGTTGCATCCGGAGCAGTACCCATTATGAGTGTTATCAAATTATTGGCTTCATCACTTACGTTTAAATCAATGACATAATCAACAACCGGTGGCGGTATGTCACCTTCATTGTTATCAAAGAAAACAGTTGGGAGGATTTGAGGTGAACCTGTAAGCGACAGAGAGCGATTCCAGGTACTATCATCTCCAACAACATCTGTTTCCCAGCCGCCATTTGGTAAGTCCCGGCCATCGCCTGCAAGAATAAAGAACTTATATTCGTGCATTGTTCCTGGTTCGCCTTCCAGAAAGAGTGTTAAATCATATATACCATTACCATTATTATCGAACATTTGATCCTGAATTGACCAATCATTAAATGAACCTTTTAGATAAATTTCATCTCCGATTTCAGGAATATAGATATCAAGGTCGCGGAATACGTTCATATTAACGCTAAATGTTACGTCGTTCCCATCTGGCGGAGGTGGGTCAACTATTTCAGAGTCGGTGAATTCGAAATCATCCAGGTACCAGGTATAATCTGAACCTCCATCGCTTTGGTCGCCTTGAAGATCCATTATAAATACAACCCGATCATATCCGAATTCCCTAGGTACATTACTTAGGTTCCACTCAAGTTCCACCCATTCATTGGCAGCGTTTATGGGTACAAACAAATCACCTGTATTTATATCCGGGTTCTGTCTGTTCTCCAATTTAAGCATTGCATTTACACCAGCGCGTGGAGACCATACTTTTAGCCTGAAAGCAGTATCGTCTTCAATTATTACGCTACCTTCTATATGATAGAAAAAGCCTGCCCAAGGCATTGATCCGGCAACTTTCTCATATTCAATAACAAAAGAGGTTTCATTGATACCAGACTGATCAGGGTTGGCAACCCGAGCAAGTTCTGCTCCTTCAAACGGGAACATAGGGTAACCGGCCCAGTTAATATCATTGGTGTCTACGTTAAATGATAGTGGAAGATCATCCAGCATTGATGGATCGGCAGGTGGATTGATAACTATTTCTCCCACTTCACCAGGCTCGTTATTAAAGTAAACTACCGGTAAAATTTGGGGAGATCCAGAAAGTGTAAAGACTCGATTACCCATGCCATCAGGGCCTACAAAGTCTTCCCATTCTCCACCTTCCGGAGTTGAAAAATAAAATTTGTATTCCTGGCTCATACCGGGCTCTCCATCAACAAAGCGGGTAAATTCATAAATACCATTGTCATTCAAATCAACCATTTGATCTTGTTGCATCCAACTATTGAAGTCACCTCTTACATATACATTATGACCACTTTCAGGCTGATAAATACCCAAATCCTTATAGTGATTCATATCTACTCTGAATGTGACATCATTTCCATCAGGTGTCTGATCCAGTATAAAAATATCTTCAAGTTTTCTGATTACAAGTTGAGGCTGATTAAAAACTGTAATATACCCTGCCAAATTAACAGGTCCTTCTGGTATTGGTGTATTTAAATATGTGTTTTCTCCATCCTCTAAAATTGATTCCGTAATGCGGTCTGTACGAACCCTCAATACGTTACCATTACTATCATGAATCATATAATTTGTCTGATCATTGAACAGTCCTGTTTCCTGAAACATCACATTTCCAATTATTACAAGTTCACCCTGGGTATTATGTGTAATATCCGTGATTGTTTTAGGCTGAGGTTCAACAATATTACCTGAAGATGTTGCCGGGCCGGCCGGCTCTTCTGGAACAAATTGTGTTAACCCCATAAACTCCTGGATTGTCCCGGTTAGTCCTGTGAACCCATCATATCGATTATAGTCTGTTGATATTACTCCATTCGGATCGTCTATAACAATACCACCGGAATCATCAACGATTACTTTTCTGTTTCTGAAAGTTGAGTGAAAAACAAGATAGACCTCACTTTCGATTGTGTAAACAATACCATCCCCTGGTGCTGCTACACTCAACAGAGATTCTATACTACCTACCACAGTATTACTCTTTGTTTCTTGGTAGGTATTCACCGATTGCTGTGCAAGTAAGGCATCCGAAAAGAGTACCAGCATCAGCATCGTACTAATAAATGCGATTAATGATTTTTTCATTTTTCTATTCCTTCTGTTTGTTAAATACTTGCTTCATAAAATTCTGATTATTTGATGTTCAGGCAGATGATTCTTTACTTAAGTAACAGCATCTTTCTGACCTCAGTAAAATCACCTGCCCGTATGCGGTACAAATACATGCCTGATGACAACTGACCGGCGTTGAATGAAACTGTGTGATACCCGGCATTTTCCATTCCGTTAACCAGTGTGGCTACTTTCTGCCCCATCATATTGAATACCTCAATATTGACTTCAGCGGCCTCTGGTAATCCATAGGTAATTATTGTTACAGGGTTGAATGGGTTTGGATAGTTTTGCTTTAGTACAAAAACTGACGGAATTTCGGCGCCCTCTCCTGTACCAGTGTCCGGTGTTACCGTTATATTTACCGGAATTTCAATCAGTGGGTTGTCAGGTACATTTGTCATCAACTCGATAATGTCTGTATAAACACCGGTTCCAAGTTCCTCTGCATCTATCGTAAATAATATCTGAGTATTGCCACCGGGTTCTACTGATACAAACTCATTATCAGGTATCAACCAATTGCTCTCGTCTCTCACTGAAACCGCAATTTCAAGTTCCACAAGACCGTTGTTGCTAATTTCGATCATTACTTCTTCTGAAGTACCGGTCATTAGCTCTATCTCAATAGAATCCGGATTCACCTCAGCAGATGCAGATGCTCTTGTGAAAGTAATAGAAAACGGTGCGTTGGCAAATTGAGTGAATGAATCCAGCTGAGCACGCACTGTCCACAACATAGTAATACTTTCACCGGGATTTAAGCCTTGCTCTGCCAGGATGCTGTCAATCTCACCATGTGTCAAAGTGAGTGTAGTAGCAACTCCTGAGTTATCTGATGCAGCCTCAATTAAAGGATTATTGAAGTCCCCATCCTCAGTAATTGCCATCCATGTATAGGTTTCAGCATTTTCGGATGCCCCCCACTCGGCTGTAAGTACTGTTTCAGATCCGGGAATGGTTGTGAATGCAGAACCATCCGGCGGATTCAACAAACTGAAATTACCCGGAGTTACAGGATCAATCAAATATTCACCTACACTCACAGTACTATTGAGATAACCATCAGCGATAGTAATTGCACGTACCGTGGCTGATTCAGTCAGTGTGATGGGAGTTGTATAAAGCTCTGAATTTTCGTCGGGATTATCACCATTTATGATGTAAAAAATAAGCCCCCCTGTTGTTTCAGTAGCCATAGCGACATCAACAGAACCAACATATGTGCCCGGCTCTGGCAAAAATGTTGGCGCTTCTGCTTGCGGCGGCTCTACTGGTTCAATATCATAAAATCCACTGGTGATTTCACTATTTAAAAAACCTGATGCAATAGTGATCGCACGCACTGTGGCAGATTCTGTCAGAGTAATCGGTGTGCTATAAAGTTCAGAATTTTCATCGGGGTCATTCCCGTCTATAGTATAGAAAATCTGGCCGCCCGGCGTTGCTGTTGTCATTGTGACATCCACCGAGCCGATATACGTGCCTGGCAATGGTGAAAACTCCGGAGCCTCAGCTTCCGTCGGGTCAATATCAGCATGTGGCATAACCCGAAGAATTAAACCGTTTTGCAAAACAACGTTTGCTGCCACCGGAATAAACTCACCGTTATAATCAGCCAAATCAGCACTGAAAATCCCACCGCCAAATTGATCGGTGGCAGTGAAAGTGCCATATGATATCATGGCTTCGTGATTCCATGTTATAACAATCGGGCCTTCGCCTTCTGCCGCCGCATAGCGTATTTCAAACACTTTTTCGGTTAATGTATTATCCTGAAACTTGATAAAGTAAGCCTCTCCTGCTACAATAATCCGTGAATCATACGCTCCTTCAGGCGGTGCCGGCGGTGCATACATATCAAGGCCATCCACAAAACCGATTTCTCCTTGCGGATGAATTCCAACAGTAAGATTAAGGCCGTTCTGTCCATCAGATACAAAAAACGGTAACGCAAATTCGAGATCTGAAACTGAATCATCTATATCGTAGAAGCCTACAGATACAGAACTGTTCTGATATCCCGGCGCAACCGTTATGGCTCGTATTTCGGTAGGCTCATTAATGACAATCGGAGATGTGAAAAGCTCATCATTTGTATCAGGGTCAGATCCATTTAATGTATAGTAAATAGATGAACCCGGCGTTGAAGATTGCATACTTACGGTTACCGCCCCTGAATATGTTCCGGGCGAAGGAGTAAATGCCGGAGCGGAAGCAGTCGGATCTACAATTTCCTCATTGGGCATAACCCGCAAAATCAGTCCACCTTGCAGAACAGCATGGGCATTTGTCGGTGTAAACTGACCATTGAAATCAGCCATATCCGCACTGTAAATATCACCACCAAACTGATCTGTTATAGTAAAAGCACCGTAAGATATTAAAGCGGCATGATCCCAGGTTAACGTTATTGGACCTTGTCCCTCTGCTGCTGCATATCTTATTTCAAATACTTTTTCGGTAATGGTATTATCCAGAAGCTTGTTGAAGTATGCTTCGCCGGCAACAATGATTCGCGTGTCGAAAGCTCCCTCCGGAGGAGCGGGTGGAGCAAACACATCAAGGCCTTCAACATATCCGGTTTCCCCGTTTGGATGAATGCCTATCGTCAGATTCAGGTTGTTAGCACCATCTGAAACCTGAATCGGCAAGCTGAATTGCTGAGCTGAAGCAGCACAAAACAATAACAGCCATAGTGGTAGTAGTAAGATTTTTTTCATGTTAATAATTATTTGTAGAATTAGAAATAATCAGCCTTATTGTCTTATAATTAGAATAATTCAGAGCGCTCTTTGCTGTTATTAATGGTAACTGCTCTTTTATCAAGTAATATTTTTGTGGGGCTGATATACTACTATCACAAGGATTGATGTAATAAAATGTGGAGCTGAAGAATTTTTGGGTAAAATTCCTGGTTGTGTTCCTCGCGAATTTAAGAGCTGTACAGTTTCCGGATGCATTGGAAGGCATCAAAAAGATATCTCCGGAATGAACATTTTTAACTTGCATAGTAACTCTCCAAATTACCATCATAGTCTCTCTCTCTTGATTAAAATTAATAAAACAACCCATTTATTACAATAAGATTATTATATTATTACACCTTATTTGCCGATGCATTTATTAATCTAAATGTGAATTTTTTAAGTTTGATTAGATTATTGGTCAACTTTAATCATTTGGCCATAGACTTCAATGATAGACAATATGCTATACAATGATTATTTTTGT
The DNA here is from genome assembly GCA_007125355.1 of Balneolales bacterium. Lineage (GTDB taxonomy): Bacteria > Bacteroidota > Rhodothermia > Balneolales > Cyclonatronaceae > SLDG01. The sequence goes on from SLDG01000329.1 coordinate 11,699, forward strand.
ATTTTAGCTAATGAAAAGATTCAGAGAATTATTCAATATTCTAATTTTAACTCACAGACTATGACTCACGACTTCACAGTCGATAATATCAGCGAAATCGCCGAAATATTTGGTGTAGAAGCCAAGAAAACAGGCAGTGTGTATAGATTCAGCCTGAATAAGAATGACACAAAAATCGCGCTCGAAATACATATGGGACTCGAGATTGATGAAAAGAAAACCAATATCGTTTCTGTTTATTCCCAAAATGTGTTTTTACAGCTACACAATTGTACCGGTATAGTTACCAGCAATACACTACAGCAGGTAACTTTTTTCGGAAAAATAGGCGGCCAAACTACCGGTTTAATTGTAGAAAAGTCCGGTGCGGTTAATATGTATGCTAATGTAGATGAAAACCTGCTTAGTGGCGATTTTACAAAGCTTCCTCCTGAAATTATGATGTGCAGCGTAGCACTGTCATTGACTGAATCACTTGATTTTGAAGGATTTACATTTGACGAAGAATCCTGATACCCGCAATTTTAAACTTTTCAACGAATCAGGCATAGACATCCCCCTGAGTAAAAAAACTGCCTCTGCCATTGCCGGACTTGTTTTTGAATCTGAGAAAAAAGAATGGGAATCTGTCGAAGTTGTTTATGTAGATGAGCAATCAATCATCGAGCTTAATAAAAAGCATCTGCAAAAAAGCTATATTACAGATATAATAACGTTCCATTATCATGATGAAGGAAAACCTATTGAAGCCAGCTTATTTTGTTGCGCGCATCGGATTAAAGAGCAGGCAAAAGAATATGAATCAAATGAGGAAAAAGAATTTAGCAGGGTGTTGATTCACGGTATCCTTCATTTATGCGGGTTCGAGGATGCTTCTGATGAACAAAAAAGTCAGATGCGGGCTAAAGAAAATGAATATTTGAAACAGTTGTAAGAATGCAAACAAACGTAATAGACTTAATTATTCACCTGGTTAGATTGCTCAGATTGGGCGAAAACATAAAAGATGTAACCCCCGAAATTCTGAAAAAATACAATAATTCAGAAGTTTCTGCCGCCTATTCCTGGGTTATACAAAAAATGGAAGACGGCCAACTTGCTCCTGCAAAAGCATCGAAACAACAGGATACGCGTGTACTTCACATGGCCGAAAGAATGGCCATTTCTACAGAGGCTCAGGGATATTTGATTGAACTCTACAATATGGGGATATTAAACTACCATCAAATGGAAGCCATTATTGAGCAGAGTATGATGAACAACTTCGAGATTGTCACACTCGATCGTATGAAGGAAATGGTAAAGCAAACAGTTTTCGGCAACAGCAATAAAGGAAATGCAGGGAGCATTTACCTAAGAGGCAACGAGTCTGTTAATTAGTGCCAAGTAAAAGCTAATATTACGAAGACCTGTCAGGTTTTGGCTCAAATTAATTAAAAGTACAACTGAAGCGTAAAACCTGACAGGTTTTTGGGATAACACACCCTTAACATTTCAATAGATTTTTCCAGTTCATCATTCATATCTCAGGCTTTCAATCGGGTCGAGCCTTGAAGCTTTGAAGGCCGGATAAACGCCGAAAATCACGCCAACGAATGTCATCCCGATTAAGCCGCCAATGGCAGCTGGCCAAGGGATAACGACGGATGTATCCAGTATCATAGCAGCTACATTGCCGAGGGCAACACCTGCGATGATACCAAAAAAGCCGCCAATCTGGCAAATAGCAATGCATTCAAGCAAAAATTGTGATACTATTGCATTAGAAGTGGCCCCAACCGCCTTTCGAATACCAATCTCCTTGGTCCGCTCACTAACGGAAACCAACATAATGTTCATCACTCCAATTCCGGCGCCAAGTAAGACTATCCCCCCAATAACAAAACCAATCACCCGCAATGTGCCGGTAAAAGCATCAAATACACCGGAAAGTGATTCATTGGTGGTGATTTCAAAGTCATTAACTGCACCTGGAGCTACTTTACGAATAGCACGTAGAATTCCCGTTAACTCATCTATCAATGCATCAACCTGATCTATTGAACCCGCCCTGACCTGAATGGCTATATTTTGATTCCTGCCATACACACCGGCAAGGTTAGAATAAGGAATGACAACAAACCGATCTAATGTGTTACCAAATACGTTGCCTTTCGCCTCCGTAACACCAATAATGGTGTAAGGCCGGCCTTCTAACCTGAACATTTTTCCAATCGGATCCTCAAACTCAAATAAAGCCGAGGCAACATCAGCCCCAATTATGGCTACTGAACGGGCATTATCTATGTCTTCGGGCAGAAAGTTACGACCCTCTTCAATGGTATAAGCATTACTCACCAGGAAAAATTCATTGCCACCCTGAATGCTGATATTTGGTTCTGTTTCCCTGCCGTTATACGAAATTCTTGTGGTTCGGTATGTACGATTTGGGCCAATTTCTCTTGCACCCCGTGATTGCGCCTGCAACCGCTCCATATCTGCAATAGTGATATTTTGACGATTACGGTACAAATCCCAGTCCATTGGCCCCATTGAAAAAGCAGGAGTACGAGTCACAGTAACGACATCTCCACCCATTAAACTGAGCGTATCTTTAAAATATCTGTCTAATACCAACACAGCTGTATTCGCGCTGATGATGGCAAAAACTCCTACAGCAATGGCAAGCAGAGTTAAATATGAACGCAGCTTATTTTCGCGTATGGCGTTATTTGCTTGTTTAAAAACTTCTATAAGGTTCATAATTTACTCGTATCTAAGCGATTCAATAGGGGTTGATTTTGCAGCGCGGTTAGATGGCAAATAGCCAAACAAAACACCGACAAATGTACAAATCAAAATAGCGTTTAACATGGTCGTCCAATCCATGTGGGCGACAAAAAACTGGTTTATCAAATGGGTAATTCCGAGAGAAAATAAGATTCCGATCAACCCGCCAAGCAAACAGATGACGATGGATTCTATCAAAAACTGTAGTAATATTTCCCAGGATTTTGCACCAATAGCTTTCCGTATTCCAATTTCTTTTGTTCGTTCTTTAACCGAAACAAACATGATGTTCATCACGCCAATACCACCTACAAATAAGGCAAGTCCGGTTAAGAATATTCCAATACCATAAATCAGGGTCTTCATAGACTTAAATTCCTGCTCAAATAATGCCGCTTTGTTGATGGAGAAATCATCTCTTTCTAATGGATCAAGCCTGCGAATTTGGCGCATGGCTCCAATTACCTCGTATTCGCCTTCATACATATCTAACTCAGATTCGAATTGAACGGCCAAACGGATACCCCATCTAATACTGAAAATAGTTGCATATGCCTGTATTGGAATAAATGCCTGATTATCCATGTCTTCCATCCCCAAAAAACTACCCTGGCGTTCCAATACACCAATTACCCTGAATCGCTGACCGCCAATTCTGATTTCCTTGTCAAGAGGATCCGTATCGGGGAACAATGCGGTCGCAATACTGTTGCCAATGACAATTACACGGGATGCACGGGCATTTTCATCTTCAGTAAACGGCCGGCCTGAGCTGAAATTAAAGCTGCCAATCTGAAAATGAGAAGGCGTAATGCCACCTACAGCAACACGTTCAACCATGCGTTCAGCATGCCTTAAAGTAGCATTTCTGTAAGCAGATGCAGAAACATCAGTGGCTCTGGGAACCAATTGTCTCAGATCATCGGCATAAGATACACGCAATTCACGGCGGTTTCTGTATTCCCACCATTTATATTCACCCCCAAATCCCCAAGGCCATTTTGCTATGTAAACAACATTACGGCCAAGCATATCCATACTTTCATCGAAGGATCGGTCAACACCATCGGTAACGGTATTCATGGTAGTAACCGAAACGATACCAATAACAATACATGTGGTGGTAAGAATAGCTCTTACCTTATTGGCCCACAATGCTGTAAATGCAATTTTTGAACCTTCTGTTATGCTTATTAAAATGCGCCGCATAGTATATGTTAAAATAAGTTGTAAGATTAATTTCTTGCAGCGAATTGCGGGCTACGGGTCACAGAAATATTGTCGCCGTCATTTAATTCACGGGATAACACCCTGAAACTGCCTGTAACAATTTCTTCACCCTCTTCAAGTCCGTTGATGATTTCTATGTGAGAATTATCGCTGATTCCGGTTTCTACTTCTCTACGGTGTGCGATTCCATCTTTATGTACAAACACAACTCTGCGGAAGTCTTCGCCTGAAGCTCTTCTTGAACTGTTTCCGTTATTTACGTTTGTAGTATCTGTATTAACAGCCTTATCACGTGAGAAATCTCTTACCGTAACAGCCTGAATAGGTACAGCTACTACATTGTAAGCGGTATTTGTTCTGATATCAACCGTACCAGACATTCCCGGCCTGAAGTTTGGAGAACCTATTAAAGCTACTTCACCACCGGCTTCTCTACGCAGTGCCTCACCGGATTGCAACAAGTTGTGCGGCGTGGTGATTCTAATTTTTACCTTATAATTTGTAACCTGATCTGCAGAGCCTCCGCCGGTTACATCAGCGGAATTTGCTATTTCAGTAACGATTCCTTCGAACGAGCGATTCGGAAAGGCGTCAACCTGAATGGAAGCTGTATCGGCAAGAGATACATTTACAATATCGTTTTCGTTGACATCCACCACCACTTCCATCTGTTCAAGCCGGGCAATACGCATCATTTCTGTACCGGCTGTTTGTGCCTGACCCAGTACTCGCTCACCACGCTCTACCGCTAAACGGCTGATAGTTCCATTTTTGGGTGACCGAATTACGGTTTGTTGTAATTCTTCCTCTGCCCTTCTGAGCTGTGCTTTTGCACTTTCAATCTGAAAATTAGCGGCCCTGAAATTAGCCTGCTGCGCTTCGTAATTATTTTTGTTTTTTAGATATTCCAATTCGGATATCATTTCCCGCTCAAACAATTGTTTTGCTGAGAGATACTCCACTTCAGCCGTCAGTTTGGATGCACGAGCCTGCTCCATTCTGGCTTTTTGAGTCAATAAATTCGCATTCAGGTTATCAATCTGAGCCTGATATAAGTCCGGACGAATTCTAAGGAGCAAATCTCCTTCTCGTACAAAATCACCTTCTTTAACATTCAATTCTATGATTTCCCCAGAAACATCAGGACGAATTATAACTTCAACCTCTGGCTGAATTCTTCCTGAAGCCGATACGATTTGCGTTATGGTTCTAATATCAGCTTCTGCAATTTCAACAGCTGTAGTTGATGGGCCACTATCTAAAAGTCCAAAATGGCGGGCAGCAAATGCGAATAGAACAAAAAATACGAGAACTGCTACTGCAATTTTTAAGAGTTTTTTTGTGGGAGATGTTTTCTGTGTCATTGATTCAAATTTTCAATTAGTGATATGATGTACCGGAAAAGTAAGTACAGGAACCGGTTACGAAAATGTTATACTTGTAAGGTTATAACGAAAATCCCGAATAAGAGTTACAGAGGGAATTGAATCAGTTGAAAATTGTGGGTTGAACCTCCCTGATTGCATCGGCAAGCAGGTATTGAATAGTTCCACTTTGTTGAACCGAGATCGTCATCCGGAGCGGAGCTGCGGCTTATGCTGTTCTTTAAGTATAGATGCTAACCCGCAGCGTCCCTTCGTCTACGCTGCGCTCCGCTCAGGACAAGCTCGAATCCCCTGTCCGAACAACCCGAAACCAACAAATAGCCCAAAATCCCCATCCCCATTAGCATCAATCCCATTACTTCATTAAATTCCATGAACAACCAACATACAAATGATTGTTCTTATGCGATACACCTTATTATTGCTCATAAGTTTGCTTTTAAGCACGAACGCATTGGCCCAGGAATCGGTAACTGTAACCCTGACCGTTACCAGCAGTTACGACCAAACCCCCGTTGCCGATGCCACCGCGCGGCTTTTGCTCGATGGCCAAATCAAGGCCGAAGCCCAGACCGGCGCCGATGGAACCGCCGTCTTGAACTGGTCATCCGTAAATATCCCAAATGGACACGAAATCCCTTCCGATTTTGCCATTACGGCGCTGTACCCGAACCCGGTTTCCTCACAGGCAACCGTGGAAGTAGCCAGCCGGCACGAGCGCGCGGTCACCGTGGGCATTTACGATGTGCTCGGGCGGCAGGTGGCCTCGCGGAGCATAAACCTGACCGAAGGCATTTCCCGTGTGCCTTTACAGGCGGGCCTGGCGTATGGGGTATATTTTGTGCGGTTCAGCGGGCCGGGCATTGACCACACCCGCTCGTTCCTGAGCACAGGCCGGCAGGGCGCGGTGATGGTCGGCGCGCCGCAGTGGATCGGCAGCCTTGAACAGCGTGATGCCACTGCACAAACGCCCGCACCGTTTGGCTCAGGCCAGTGGGAAGTGACCGTGGAGAAAAACGGCTTTGAACCCTATGCCGCCCTCATAGACCCTGACAACGGTACCGAGTTGGAAATTGAGCTGCAGGCCATCCTCGCCACGGTCTTTGTGCAGAACAATGACTCTCGCGATGTTCCTGCTGGTAATATTGCTTATCTTGTTGTGGGTGCTGATAGTTTGTTTAGTAGTTCTGGTGTTTTTGAAGGTATTCCTGTTGGTTCTGCTATTAAGGCGGGTTTTAAGAATGCTGTTGGTGCGTACTCGAGTTTTGTTCGTGGTGCTG